>NZ_CALPCM010000016.1:0-62144 GCF_943193015.1 Hominisplanchenecus murintestinalis | reverse complement strand
TGGACTATTTGTCGTCAAACGGATGCTATCTGGAAACGCCCCGCTTTCCAGGATTGTCAGCCCGCCGCCCACATGAACGCCTGACAGGCTGCTGTCTGCAAATGCATCCTGCCGGATTGTTGTGACGGAATCCGGAAGAAGCATTGTCCCCGTTAATTTGCTGCATCCTTGGAAAATCCCCCCTCCAATCTCTATCAATCCTTGGCCTAATTTAATATTCGCAAGCTCCGTACAGTTTTGAAATGCATAATATCCAATTTTCTGCAAGGAATCCGGCAGCAATATTTCCGTAATACCGCTGCAGCCGCTGAATACATTGTCGCCAATTTCCGTGAGTCCTTCATGCAGAGTTACATTTGTGATACCTGTACAATCCCAAAATGCAGAAGTGTCAATTAGCTCACAGCTTTCCGGAATGTCAACGGTCTGCAGGCTTTCGCATTCCTTAAATGCGAAACCGCCAATATATGTCAGGCTTTGAGGAAGCTCCACTTCCTTCAATGCATGGCAAGCGCAAAACACCCATTGTTCGATACGCGTAAGGCCGTCAGGCAGATTGATTGATTCCAGTCCCGTACAGCTCATAAAAGCATCTTTCCCAATACCGGTAATCGATTCCGGGAGCGTAATTTTCGTAATTTTAGAGCATGTGGAAAATGCGCTTGTTCCAATTGTTTTAACAGTATATGTGTTTCCTTCCCACTCTACTGTCTCAGGAATAATAATTTCTCCGGAGGGCTGCGCTCCTTTCCATTTGTCTAATTGTACATATCTACGTTCACTATCCGTAATTGTAAATGTATATTTATCCGTGTCAAATGCCAGCAGTTCATAAGGCTCTCCATTTAATTCTATTTTTTGATGTCCTATGCCTGCCACAAGAGCCGCAACTTCCCTGCTGGTACATTTCACAGTAACCGACTTACTGTATTTCTCACGGCCGACGCTATCATTCCAAAATATCCAATTGTGGACAGATGTCACACTATCGGGAAATGTTACACTCAATTCCTCGCTGCAGTTACAGAAAGTCTGGACAGATATTTCGGTTACTCCTTCCGGTACCACGACCTCTTTCAATCCGGTACATCCATAAAATGCTGAACCGCCAATCGTATTGACAGAAAGCGGTATCTGAATCTCCGTCAGACCGGTACACGAACTCAATGCCCCATCCGGTATGGATGTAAGGCTTTCCGGCAAATCAATCTGCGCAAGGCTGACACACCTCGAAAGAAACCCCTTCCCTCCAAGAGAGGTCATCCCGTCTGGCAACGTTATGCTGACAAGGCTTCGATTATCAGAAAAAGCGCTTCTTTCATAGACGGTATCCGGATTTAAAATAATTAAACTGCTTATTTTCATACCGCGGAATGCATCAGCCCCAATCCGGGTAACAGACGCAGGAATCGTCAATTCCCCACCGGCATAACAGTTCAAAAAGGCTGTATTCCCAACTTCTTTTAAGTTCGGGGGCAAATTTAATGAGTTCATAGCGGTGCAGAAACAAAATGCATTTTCCCCGATGCTTTCAATTGTATCCGGAAAAACAACTTCTGCAATACTTTGCTTTCCAGCATTGTTGTAAAATGCATTATCTCCAATGGAAACTACCGTATATTCTTTGCCGTCATACGTAACGGTTTCCGGAATCTCAATCACTTCCTTCCACGAAATATTCTTTGCCCATTCCACAAGCTGCATTTTTCCCGGTTCAATTTCCTTATAAACAACGCCCTCTAAGTTTACGCTTTCTGTGAGCGTTCCCTCCGCGGCATATGCTTTCCACGCTGTTCCATATGGCGTATTGGACGCAAACAGACAGAATACTAGCAAAAAAGCAGCAATTGAATACAGAACTGCCAGCCTGCCTTTGTATAGATTTCCATTCTTCATTTAAACGTTTATCCTCTCTTCCCAAAAATTTTACTTTTTCGCAATTCATGCAAATGCAAAAACCGCCGTGTAACAAAGTTTTCATTTTTATTATATAAATCTTTTATGGGAAAACAAGATTTCTGGCAGGAACGTCACGTTTCTGGCAAGAACATCATACTTTAATAGAATAATTTATTGCTATATTTCTAAATATCAGAATCCACAGGTTTGAAAAAAGTATTTTTTATGATATTATTAAATTGGATTTTTAAGAAAAAATGAGGTGGAACCGATTGAAAATAGCTCTCGTAGACGATGAACAAGAATATCTTGATGAAATGACGCGGCTTTGCCGCGACTTTGGGGAACGCTGCGGCTGCCAGATTGAAACCGTCCCTTTTACCACTGGTGAGACGTTTTTGAATGCTTTCAGCGACGGAGGATTTTCTGTTGTCTTTATGGATATTTACATGGAAGGAATCGATGGTATCGCCGCTGCCCTCAAAATGCGCGAGCAGGACAACCGCTGTATTCTTGTCTTTTTAACCTCCAGTACGGAATTCATGCCGGATGCTTTCTCCTGCCATGCTTTTGAATACATCACCAAGCCCTTTTCCCTGCAGCGCGTCGAGAGTGTCCTGCAGGACGTCCTGAAAGTACTTCCTCCAGCACAAAAATACATCAAGGTCTCCAGTGAAAGAAAGACCGTTCGGGTATTCCTTGACCAGATCGCTTCCGTCGTCACAAGCGCCCACTATCTTAACATCTCCCTTACAGATGGCAAGTCTCTGCGCTGCCGTATGACCATGCCGGAATTTATGAGGTTGACAGAGGAGGATGACCGCTTTATCACCATCAATAAAGGGATTGCTGTAAACGCCGATTATGTCCATGATTTTGACGGAAATTCCTGTATACTGGAAAACGGCATGAAGCTTCCGATACGTGTACGGAACCGCCTGAAAATTGTACAGGCGTTACAGGACCATCATTTCAATAAAATACGCAGCCGCCAGAGACACGGAAAGGAGCTTTCACTATGAATATCACCAAATGGCTGTCCGCCCTGCCACAGTTTCTCATCCTTCTTCCCACAGCGGCGTCCTGCTACCTCCTCACAGAGAAACAGATGAAATATACTCCGGCCAGGACTGCCGCTCTGTGCCTGGCAGTCCTTATCCCTTACGCTCTTACTGCTTCCTGGGTTCATGCCGCCCTGAAAGTTAGCATAAACCTTATTCTCCTGCTCTCCCTTGTGCCGTTCTTTTTCCTGTTCCGCGCCACAGTCAAAACAGATCTGCCCTTATCCCTTGCCATCTATGTAGGAGTCTGCGCTATAGAAACATTTCCCATACAGTTTGCATACCTCTTTGACGCCTGCCGCCATCCACTGTCCGGAGCCGCCAATCTCTCGGCTGAAGCCGCCTTTTTTCGCTTCGGCCTTTCCTGCCTGCTGCTGGCAGCCTTTGTCCGCCCCGCCCGCCGGCACTTTTCACAGGCGGTTGACAACTTTGACTTCCCGAAGATATGGTATTCCACAGTAATCTTATCCTCTGCGTTCCTCATCTTTAATGTTCTGGCTGTCCCCCTGTCCTACCGTACTCTCCATACGGGACGTATGCTTTTCCTTTTCCCTTTGCTGGAAATCTGCGCCCTGGCGCTCCTCACGTCAGTTTATGTACTTTTTTACCGGGGAACAGCCGTTATCGTGGAACATGCAAAATTAAAAGAGCGCTCCCAGCTCCTTGAAATGCAGGCGCACCAGTACCATATGCTACAGGAGCATATGAGCCAGACTGCCAGGCTCCGCCATGACTTCCGGCACTCCGTACATCTGCTCTCTTCCCTTGCAGAAAAAGGCGATATCAGCAATATCCAGGCGCATCTTACAGAATATGAAACCAGACTCACAGAACATGTACCGGCAAACTACTGTACAAACGCCGCGCTAAACGCCCTGTTTGGCTACTATCATGAGATGGCTGTCTCCTCAGGGATTCATACAGACTGGCACATTCATTTACCGGAACCGCTGGCCGTTTCCGAGCTCGACCTCACAGCGCTCTTCGGAAACCTGATGGAAAACGCCATCGCAGGCTGCCTTAGCCTTCCGGAACGTTCACGTTATTTTTCCCTTACCACGGAAATCCGCCACAAAAACAGCCTGTACATCGTCTCTACAAACAGCTTTGACGGACATGTCCGGAAAGAAAAAGACAGATACCGTTCTACAAAACACAACGGCAACGGAATCGGCCTTGCATCCATTACCGCCACCGCAGAAAAGCATGGCGGTTCGGCACGCTTTTCCAACAACGACAGGGAGTTCTTTGCAGACGTGGTTTTGCGGATATAACTACGGGCAGAATATATCAGATTCCCAGCTTCTCCCACTCTTCCTCCATACTGCGGGATTCCAGGAATGTTTTATAGAGAGGAGAATTTTTCTCCATCTGTGCGTAGCGCATCACCTCATCTACCAGATAACTCGCCGGATCCTCCGCCTCCATGTAATAGAGGATAAAATCATCAAACTCTCTCTCATTGTCCAGCGCGTAAAAACCGCATTCTTCCAGAATATCATCCAGCCGCTCCCTGCTCAAAACCTCCTCCGGCGGAAGTTCCGTCCCGCTCGAAAAAAACAGCAGGAAACAGATTAATGTAGTTCTGTCTACGTCAAGCACCCCTCTGATATACTTCCTTATAACATTCTCACCGTTCCTTCCGCTCTGATACGACTTTTTTTCTCCCTTTTTATGCTTCTCATCAAGGCTGCACTCTTTCTGCTCCTGTCTTCTCATGCCTTCTTCAATTACTTCATCATTTGTTTTCTCTTTCAAAGAAGGATTATGGCTCCTTATCTTTTCTGCCAGTTCTGCTTTCTTCTCTTCGGAAAGAACTTCTATTTTCCCGTAAGACTCCCAAAGGATATCTTTCCACTCTGTCGTCACATAGCCAAAATAGAAATTGTCAAATGCATCAAAAATCCCTCTGCATGATATGGGCGCATTCCTGAAAAGTTCCCGTATTTCTTTCGGCGCCCTCTTCTTACGTTTGGAAACCGTGATGATCTGAAACATATTCATATCCTCAAAAATAGCGTCTTTATCTTTTCCCTGGCCTACCGCTTTGGCGGCGTCCTCTATCTTCTGCCAAAGATAACGGCAAAGATACTTGCAGAAATAGTACTTCGTCTTTTCCCTGGCCTTGCTGAAATGTTCCAGATTGTCCAAAAGGAGAGTCCTGTACTCTCTTTCGCTTCCGTCCAGCCCTTTCATCACCTGCTCCATCCTTTTCGTCACGCGCCCCGTAACCAGGCATTCCTCAGGTTCCCCGCTGTTTTCCCTGATGTACCCCTCGAGTTGAGGCACAGTAATCTTCCCGCCCGGAAACCACTTCTCCTGTATTCCCCATCTGCTGCGGGCATCTTTAGCGATTTGATGCAATTTCATGCACTCTTTATAGGAAAGCCCATTGAGGAACACATAGCTCAGCGTCATTTCCCACAAACTTCTGGCATACAGCTTTTCACATCCTCCCGCAGCCAGGCTTTCATTCACCTCATCCAGCGTACTGCCCTTCACAAACCCAAGGGCAATCAGCCGATGCCGGCGCGCAATCCTCTCCTTAGCGTCAACCGGGAACTTCATGCACTCTTCCAGATACTTTTCCCCTGTGTATTCTGCCGCTACTTCACTGATTATTTTTTCAAATGGAGTCATTTTGTTATCTTTGTCTTTTTTCTTCTTACCTTTCTTTCTCACGCGTTCCTCCTATCTCCACTCGTTCCATCGTTCCTGGTTCTCCATATCCACCAGTTCCCGGTAGAATTCGCTTTTCTGCTCCAGGTCTTTTATCTTTTCCAGATGTTTTTTCATCCCTTCTCCTGTAAGCACTGCATGTCCTGACATCTTCCCGCTCATTTTAAAGAACGTAAATTCTGCCTGCTCCTCACCGTTCTCGTCTCTTTGTATAAACTCTATCAAATCATAGTCTCCATTTCCCAAATCACAGGCTTCATATACTTTCTGCACTGCCTCCAGAAAAGACGCCGGAAACTCTTTGCCTGCCGGAAGGAGCACCCGCAGAGGATATTCATAAGTGGATTCTTCATCCGCCTCCGCCAACGCCCCGGACATTATTTCCTTCAGTTTCTCCTGTACCCCTTCCAGACGCTCCTCCCCCAGTTTCATCGAATACATTTTTGTTTTGTCCACATTCTTCATAAGCTTCCCGTCAGCGTCAAACTCACAAACCATTTCCTGATTATATGACTGCGGCATATCTATTCCCAGTGCGATTTCTTTTACAAGTTTTAAAACACTAATATTCTCATCCGTTATCCCAGGTTCCCCATAACTGCACAAAGTCCTGAACAACAGGGCGTCCTCTTCAACATCCGTTTCCAGACTGCATTTTGCTATCCGGTATCCCCTTACATCTAAATACCATTCTTTGCCGTCTGCCTTCTCCATCTCTTCCAAAAGCTTCCCTTGGCTATAAGATGATAAAGAAACCTTCAGAACGTAGTTTCCCTGACTTTCCTGCTGAAACTCCATATCTTCAATATCATAATTTGAAAATACGGTATTCCACTTATCACTGACAGACACCGTGCCCTTGCTCCATCCCGCCATCACTACTGCATCCTCGTACAATCCTTCCGGCGAAAACATAACAACTGCTTCACTTCTGTTCCCTGGAGAATTTCCAAAAGCGTAGGGCACGCCCAGCACATCCAGGCGATTTTTAAAACAGGCTATCATGTCCACCCATTCTCCATCCGACAGCTCACCGGAACAGGCATATCTCACGCAAATGCTGTTTTTCTCAAATTCTTCTCTGGAGCGTTGGTTGATTCCTGCCCCCTCTGTTTTTTCCGGTTCTTCCCACTCAGCAGGTATCTCAAACCTTACATACAATGATTTTTCCAGAGGCGTATGCGTCAGATTATAGATAAGAAGTTCCTGAAATGCCTCGCTCTGATCCTGAGAAACCAAATAGAACGTCTCTCCGTCCCCGGCCGTCCTGACATAAAACTCTATACAATCTCTATAAATAACCGCGCCGCTCACGCGTATATTCCATCCCATTCTCAGCCAACCATCTTCATTCGCAAGACTGTGGATTCTTTTTGCCTTTTCTTTTGAAAGAGCCAGCACTGCATAGCGAAAGTCCCCCGCAGACGGAAGCCCTATCTTTTCACGATCTATGCCGTCCAAAATCCCCGTTTCCAAATGTGCGTCCAAAATATCGCTTTCTGCAATACGGTACAGCGATTCTGTAGTTATGTCCTGATAATCATATGCGGTAAGCGTCGCAGGACTGCTTATGTAGTCCCTGCATACTTCCCAGACATCCTTTCCCTGATACGCCTCTAAAGGAGCCGTTACTTCAATCGCGCCATCCTCTCTGTCCTGTATAATATAGTTTCCTTCTCCCGCGAGAATTCGATACTTGTCCTCTATGGCCTGTTTCGCCTCCAAATATCCGTTCGCCGTCATTTCATCGTCCGGCCAGAAAAGCACGGTTTCTGTAACGATTCCCCGGAAGCGGTAAAGTTCCGGATGCAGATAGAAATAAATCCCAACAGCCGCCAGCAGGCAAAGAATTCCCGCCGCCGCACAAACAGCCGCCATCCAGCCCGGCATCCGTTTCTTCTGTTCAGGGATGAGCGCTTTTTCTGTCTCCTCCCGCAAGTCTTCCATGGAAGAGTAGCGCTCTTCCGGATGCACCCTAAGCCCCTGTTCCAAGACCTTTTCCAGTCTTCCTCCTACTGCGATTTCCATTTGGGAAGGCATTTCCAACTCTTCCCCCAGGGTTCTCTGCGTTGCCGCCGCAGGAATCTTTCCTGTAATACATTCATAAATTGTCGCACACAGCCCATAAACATCCGTCCAGGGTCCCTGCTTCCCTCCTCTGGAATACTGTTCTACAGGAGCGTAACCCTGCTTCAGCACAATAGAGTACGTCGCTTCCGCTACCACAGAATTCGCTTTCGCCGCCCCAAAATCAATCAATTTCAGGGAACCGTCCGACATTACCATGATGTTATCAGAGGAAATATCTCTATGGAGGACTTCTTTTTTATGGATTTTCCCCAATGTTTCCATCAACGGCATCATCATCCGAAAAATTTCTTCCGCATCTATCTTTCCGTTTTCTTTCACATACTGCTTAAGCGTTTTCCCCTCTACATATTCCATCACGATATACGCGGCGCCGTCTTCCTCAAAATAGTCAATAACTTTGGCAATATTATCCAGATTCACCAAATCGCCCAGGATATGGGCTTCATTCAGGATTTTATCTCTTGCTTTCTGATCCTGCACGGCAAATTCTTTCATCGCAACGGAAATTCCCACGCGCTGGTTCTCAGCCCGATAAGTGACTCCAAAGCCGCCTTCTCCCAATATTTCCTCAATAATATAACGCCCGTCAAGTACCGTCCCCAGCTCCAAATGCCGTTTCCCCTGTGCTTCCATACTCTTCTCCATCCTTAGATTCTTGCTGTTTACCGTCCGACTCCGATAAATACATCCTTTGCTCTGAACACAAATCCATACTCCCGGTAAAAGAACTCTGCAATCATTATACAAATCTGTCACAATCCGGCAGAGCCTCTGCACCGCCGATACATAATCTTTCTCTTTTATTATTGTTCCTATCTTTTCAGTATAACAAAATGCAATGTTTAATACAATTTTTTCTTATATTGTTTTTTTATGCCGTTTGATACCCACGCCAGTTTTTGTATATTTTTACGGCACAAAAAGACCGCATATGCAGTCTTTTTATTCCTAAAGAAATAACATATCTTTATTTTTATGTTATAAATCAATAGATTATTTCCATTTTATCGAATAATAAATAGAATCTTTTTTGTCATTTTTTGACACTTTCAAATAATAAGTCCCTTTTTCTAATGGGAATTTTGTCTTAAAAAGGTACTTCTCATCCCCTCCCATATAGATTAATTTCCTCATCCCCCACGTGCTGCTTGCGATTGGCTTTGACTGCCCCTTTTTATAAAGATACGTCTTCGAGCTGCCGTCGGAACCGATAAGGCTCTTCACAGTAACAGAAACACAAGATATCCTTAACCGTTTTCCTTTTTTGATATTCAGGGCCTTCGTCTGCTTTGTGTTTTTCGGCTACTTTACTTTGGTAAAGCGATAACGGAACCGAAACAGCCCGTCTGCAGACACCTTAATATAATACGTTCCCTTTTTCACGCCTGCCGTCTCCTCTCTTTTCCGCATTTTTCATCTGCTACTTCGTAATCTTCACGCTCTTCGCCTGCCCCTTGCCTTTAAGCAGCTTCTTGTAGGCTTTTAATTTCGCTTTCGGCACTTTGATTTTTGCTTTCTTGTGGATTCCTTTGAACGCCTTGGCGCCTACTTTCTTTAACTGCTTTGATTTAATTGTGATTTTTTGCAGTTTCTTGCATCCGCTAAACGCCTTGTTGCCAATTTCTTTTATATTCTTTCCTATGGTAACTGACTTGAGTTTCTTGCACTTCGCAAAGGCATTTGCGGAAATCTTTGTCACTTTGTACGTTTTGCCGCCCGCCTTTACTTTATCCGGTACTGTGACAGACGTTTTAGAATCCGATGACGCTGTTTTTTTATATTCTGCCGTACCGTCCGCATTCAGCTTATACCCCTGTATGCTTCCATTCCCTGTACTGGAATCTGTTTTTTCCGCTTTCCATTCCGCCACAAAGGTAACGCCCCGTATCAGCTCGTCTCTGGCTGGAACATATTTCCATCCTTTTTCCCCTTCATATTCATCCACCCACCAGCCAGCGTCGTCCCATCTTCCTTTTGCGGTACTGTTTTTGTCATCTATCTTCCATCCGGCAAATTTGTAACCTTTTCTAGTAGGATTATTCAGCTGGATAACATCTCCCCCCACAAAGGTTTTGGGATTCCCTGCGTGGTTTGTCCCCCCATTCATCTCATACGTAATCTTTACGGGGTTTCCCGGCATATACTTTACTCTGCTGCCATAACGCCACGTTATGTCTAAATCTGCAGAAGAGTTTTCCACCACATACAATGGGCATTTCGTTTCCATATTGTCAAAACTACAATACCAAACCTTATCTTGTGTCAGGCTTGCCATTAGCCCTGATAGAATGGCTTTTACCGTAACCGGAATCCTAATTTCTGTAAATTTGCAGGAGTCAAAAGCCGCTATATCCAAGTACTCTGCATTTGCAGGAATCGTATAACTTCCAGCATAGCTCTTTCCCGCCGGATATATCATAATTCCCCCAAGTTCCTCAACTACCTTTCCATCCTCATCCCTTCTCCTGGATTTCGAATAGAGTACTCCATCTATAGAATAAAACGTATGATGCCCTGGATCCACCTGGATGGACTTCAAATCTTTACATCCCATAAATGAACCCGAATAAATCAGCTGCATCCGGTTGTGGAAAGAGATATCTGTGATTCCGCTGTCCTTAAATTCATACGCGCACATTGTATCTCCTGCTGGATATTTTACAGACAGGTGAAGATTTTTACATCCCATAAACGCGCAGCTCCCAATCTCTTCCAATGTAGACGGAAGCGTAGTAAAGCTGTTTAACATTGAGCAGTTTTCAAATGCGCTGCCCCCAATTCCTGTCAAACCTTCTGGAAGGTTTATAGACGTCAGTGCGGCGCAGTTTTTAAATGCACTAGACGTAATCTTTTTTACCCCTGCCGGAAGGATTATCTCTTTTAATGTATTATTCACTGCATTATAATGATGTGTGTCTCCAATTTTCTGCTCAAAACTGACCCCTCCAATTTCCTCCACCCCTTCCGCATAAATGATTTTTTCCAAAGATGATTTTGAAGTTTCTCCCATATATAGATGGGTTTTTCCCGGAACATTGATAATTTGTTTCAAATTAGAACAATTACTCAGCGCACTTCCTGCCACGGTACTCCCTTGGGGGAAAGTAAATTCCGTCAATTTTGGACAATTCCCAAATGCCAGTGCGCCAATGTCTGCCGGCTGAGCTTTCATAATCTCTGCCCGGAATGTAACTTTCTGCAGATTCAGAGAACCGCTAAAAGCCCGCTCCCCTATCACAAGCGTCGGATTTTGCGGAAGCACAACCTCACCCAAAAAACTCCAATGCCCCCAAGTATATTCTGAACCCTCATCTGGATCCTCATCGGAATCTTCGTCTGAGCCCTCATCTGGATTCTCATCGGAATCTTCGCCTGAACCCTCATCTAGGTCTTCGTCCGAATCACCATCCCACCATGAGCCAAATGCCCGCTTTCCTATATAGCGGACAGTGTCCGGAAAAGAAATACTATATGGTTCATATCCCTTCACCCGGCCCGTATATGATAAACTACAATCATCATAGTAAATCACCGCTTCATCATCGTCTATTCCCACTCCAATTGCTTCTGTCACTTTCCTCCCATTGCCATTTTCATCATATACATAAGAAGGCATCTCAAGTTCCACCAAGGCATTGGACACCCCATAAATCGCCGCTTCATCATCGTCTATTTCCACATACTCCCAAACTGTGCCGTCTGAAGCAGTCCAACTTCCCAAATCCCCATATTGTTCTTCATCTGCAGCTGCCGCAATACTACCAAATGATAAAAAGCCTATCGCAATTGCCAACACACAAAAATTTTTCTTTTTACGCATATGCCACCTCTTCTTCATCCTTTACTTCGTAATCTTCACGCTCTTCGCCTGCCCCTTGCCTTTAAGCAGCTTCTTGTAGGCTTTCAGCTTCGCTTTCGGCACTTTGATTTTTGCTTTCTTGTGGATGCCTTTGAACGCCTTGGCGCCTACTTTTTTCAGAGATTTTGCTTTAATCGTAATCTTTTTCATCTTTGAGCAGCCGGAAAATGCTTTTGCATTAATCTGCGTAACTTTATATGTGGCTCCACTCACTTTTATATAATCTGCTACTGTTGCAGACGCTGCCTTTTTGTTTGCCGGGGACGCATATGCCGCCTTTCCATCGCCCAGGCTTACATAGTTTCCTCCTGACACATTCACTTTCTGTCCTTTTGCGAAAGGAGTAACCGGGGTGACTGTCGGCGGAGTGACAACCGGCCTCTGAATCGGCGGCTGCTGTCCAACCTTAATATAGCCGTGCCTAATCGCATACTCATAAGCATAGGAGTTCGCATTGCACACCATATTTCCCGAACTTCCAGAAAGAATGTCATACCCCATCATACTAACGCTGTTTGGGATGGAGATACTGACAAGGCTGGTACAGTATGAAAACGCCCAGCTCCCGATTGTCTTTACCCCCTCTTGCACCGTCACATTCAAAAGAGCTCTGCATTCTACAAAAGAATTCTCTCCGATACTTTCTACGCTGCCTGGAATCGTTACATTTTTTAAAGCGGAACATGCCCCAAAAGCCGCATCTTCTATTCTTTCCACACCGCTTGCCAGTGTAAGTGTTTCCAAAGCCCTACACTCAGAAAAAGCGCCGTGACCAATTCTTTTCACGCTCCCCGGAACTGTCAGTGATGAGATTCCCGTTCCCCAAAAAGCAACTTCGCCAATCTCTTCTACTCCGTCTGAAATCGTCACGCTCTTCAAAGCAGCACACTCATAAAACGCACCTTCTCCAATTCTCTTTACTGTTTCCGGAACCGTGATGCTTCTAAATGAACATCCTTTGAACTGATATGATGAAAGTTCAGTGACTCCTGCCGGTATATTAATCGTCTCCAGTTTGAGACACCCATCAAATACTCCATGACCCAGCATTGTCACGCTATCCGGAATCCTGAAGGTTGTAAGAGACGTGCATCCCCCAAAAGCCCACTCCCCTATTTCCGTCAAGGTAGACGGGAGCACAATGTTTTCCAGTCCGCTAAACCCGTTAAAGCATGCACTTCCTATCTCTTTGACGCCTTCCGGTATAACCACGCGGCTGATGCGTCCTTTGTCCTCCATATCTATATCCACGCTTGTAACTTGTTTGCCATTTACCCTTGCCGGGATTACCAGTTCTGTAGCGTTTCCGTTATAATAGGAAATCTCTATCGTCCCATCGCTGTATTCTATATAGGCAAAATCTCCCTCTGTTCCGAACTCCACAAGTTCCCCGTGGTCTGCAGCCTCCACTTCTACCGCTGTCCCGGTATGCTCTGCCAGCCCCGCCGGAAAAACTGCCGCCAGCATCACCGCCGACATCACAATCGCTGCTGCTTTCTTATAACTCATACCTTGTTCTCCTCTCTTTTCCTTTTGAAATCTTTGTTTTCAGCTGCGGACGCATATTCACAATATTTTCCAAATTCTATTATATCAAACGTTTTTGTAAATTTGTTTTTACACACCTGCTAAATAAAAGTTTTTCAAAAACAATGAGAAAAACTTTATTATCCATTACTTTATCCTTACTTTTTTCACCGCACTCCATGCGCTGTAAGCCGACGTCGATCCGTTTCCCGGATATCCGTAAGCGCGGACTTTAAAATAATAAACTTTTCCTTTTTTTAGTTTTGGCGTCGTAAAGCTCGTACCGTACACCGTACGCTTCTTTCCCCCCGCGTTCCTCTTTGTCGAGAAACACACTTCATACCAATACGCATCTTTCACTTTTCCCCACTTGAGCGTTGCTTTCTTCTTCCTGCTCTTCAGGCTCTTGATCTTACATTTCGCCAATTTCCTCACCGGCGCGGAATACGAGGGTTTTGAAGATGAAGGCTTCTTTACAGACGTGCCTGGCTTCTGTTCTGCCTTACCAGGACGGGAGGCCGTGCCCGACGGCTTTTTCGCCGTTTCACTCTCTGATTCCTTATCCGCCCCGCTCTCCGGCTTCGTACCTGGTTTACTATCTGGTTCTGTCCCCGGTTCTGCCGACGGCTCCGTTTCCGGCTCAGCGCCCGGTTCTGTTGACGGCTCCGTTTCCGGAGGTCTGACTGCCCCCGCTCCCTGGCGCACGGTAAAATCCACCACATTACTGGCTGTATAGCTATAGCTATTGCAGGAATCTACATACGCACGATAATTCCCTGCCGGCAAAACTGTGCTGCACGAAGTTCCTGTCTCTTTCCAAAAATCCCTGTACGGCGCGTACTCTCCGGTTGATTCATTTTTCATTGTTATCCTGACATTATAACTTGTGGTATCGCTTGCCGCCGTCCATGACAAAGTCGAAAACGTATTGGAATCTCCCGCTGAAACTGTCAGCACGGAACTCCCTGCTTTGGGGTGTTTATAAATAGAAAACCTCTGCGCTGCAGTATCGTTCTTGTCCCATATCTGCACATTTGTCCCGATTGCATTCCCGTTATTACTCACGTCCAAAACTTTATCCGAATTTTTCGGGCGCAGATAATATTCGCCATTCCACCTTCCATAGATATACCACTTTTGGTTATCCAACCCTGCGTATCCCCACAGGTGTACATTTCCCCCGTTTTCTGTTGAACCTCCCTGCACATCCAAAACATTTCCACTGCTGCAGTTATATATCACATAACTCCCGTCCGGCTGTCTTACAAAATACCAGAAAACCGTATTGTCGCTGCTGATTTCCACATTACTGCCCTCCGGGCTTCCAACATGCACCCACCCTTCGCATTTTATAAGATTCGCATAAAAAGTATCTCCCTCATTTACAGGAGTCATCGAATCATACCACTTGCCGCTATGATTCAAGTATATGAATCCCTTTAAGGTTTGCGTATTATCATTCCTTTTCGTCCCTACTGTGGCAGACAAATTAATCGTTCCTATGCCCCCCGCAATATCTGTACGCCCGCCTTCAAGTACATGCATTCTCCCATTGCTGACGCTCTCGACAAATCCCACATGCCCAAATCCGCTGTCCGTCCAGACGGCAATACAGTTTGCCACAGCCGTTGTCCCCACCGAATATCCATGATTCCTGGCATTATCATACCATTCTCCGCCATTTCCCAATCCCGGCAGCGCCACTCCCGTCCGCTCATACGCCATTTTCCACGCATACCATGTACACCGCCTGTTCGTAATCCCTCCGATTGTCTGCCATTCCGGATAAGGATTTGACGCGGCGTCTGCAGTGATTGTATTTGCCAGCAGCATTTGCAGTACAAACATCAGCACTATCGCCATTTTTTTTGCACATCGCCATTTTTTCCCCTTCATCTCTTCTCCTCCTGTTCCAATTTCCCGATTCTGTGTTTTCAGCGAATATCCGCTGAACTGTTACCAAATTTTTACTATGGTATTATTATACAGGATGCGATTTGCAAATTTGTTTTTTCACTTTCGACGATATGGTAAAATGATGATTTTTTAACCAGGTATTTTTATAAGATGTGAAATCTGATTTTCCACTTGCCCATCTCCCTAAATATTGACATCCTCCCACCAAGTTGCTATACTTTCTTCGAAAAAACTGCCCTCTGGCAGCGCTCAGAAAGAGAGGAAAAGCAATGCACAAACTGAAGAAGCTCTACTGCCGTACCTTCCAGGCGGCGCTCAGGCTTTCTCTGCCGTTTCTTCCTTATCGGAACCCGAAAATCGTGGGCAGCGTAAACGCACTTCCGGAAATCCAGGAAACTGACATCCCGAAGCTCGCCTATTATGCGGATAAAGAAGCAAACCCTCTCTATCCCGTCCCGGTACTGATGGACGCTGAGGAGCTTGAAAAATTTTACCGCATGGTAACGCCGGATACCGGAAAGGATGTGGAGCAGCCATGACCGAAAAAGAAATCACCCGTCTTACCGACAGACAACGCGTATTTTTTTCTACAGGAGCCACGCTGGATATTTCATTCCGCATCCGCGCACTGGAAAAGCTCAGAGCTTCCATATTAAAATACGAATCTGAAATACTCTCCGCACTTTCGAAAGACCTGGGAAAAGGCTGTACAGAGAGCTACATGTGCGAAGCCGGGCTGGTGCTCAGCGAAATCCGCTATATGCGCAGGCATATCCGCTCTCTGGCAAAAGAGCGTACTGTCCACACGCCCCTGGCGCAGTTTCCGTCAAGGAGTTTCCAGAAGCCGTCCCCTTACGGCACAGTGCTGATTATGAGTCCCTGGAATTATCCCTTCCTGCTGACCCTCGACCCCTTGGTAGACGCACTGGCGGCAGGAAATACCGTGGTTCTTAAACCCAGCGCCTACTCCCCTGCCACCAGCCGGATCATCAGCCGCATCATAGCAGAATGTTTTGATGAAAGCTATGTCTCTGTCGTCACGGGCGGCAGGGCGGAGAACGCCTGCCTGCTGAGGGAGCATTTTGACTATATCTTCTTTACGGGGAGCCAGTCCGTAGGCAGGGAAGTCATGAGACACGCCGCAGAACGCCTCACTCCCGTCACCCTGGAGCTGGGCGGCAAAAGCCCCTGTATCGTAGAAAAAAGCGCCGACCTGGCCCTGGCAGCCAGGCGCATCGTATTCGGCAAGTACTTAAACTGCGGGCAGACCTGCGTCGCTCCCGACTATCTGTACTGTGACAAAAGCATCAAAGACAAACTGCTTGCTGAAATCCGCAGGCAGATTCAGAAACAGTTTGGGGAACACCCTCTTACAAACCCGGACTACGGCAAAATCATAAACCGAAAACATTTTGAGCGCATCCTCGGCCTGATGAACCGGGACAAAATCATCTGCGGAGGAAATACAGACGCCGAACGCCTGAAAATAGAACCTACCGTCATGGATTCCGTAGACTTCGGAGACGCCGTGATGCAGGAAGAGATTTTCGGTCCGCTGCTTCCCGTCCTTACTTATGATTCCGTGGATGAAGCCATCCGGAAAATCAATTCCATGCCCCATCCCCTGGCTCTCTACATCTTTACGCGCGACAGGGAAACCGCCGGAAAATTCACCTCGCGCTGCGGCTTTGGCGGCGGCTGTATTAACGACACCATCATACACCTCGCCACCAGCGAGATGGGCTTCGGCGGCTTTGGGGAGAGCGGCATGGGTTCTTATCATGGCAAAGAAGGCTTTCGTACCTTCTCACACTACAAAAGCATTGTAGACAAAAAGCTGTGGCTGGATCTGCCTATGAGATACCAGCCCTATAAAAAAATAAACGATAAACTCATCCGCTTCTTCTTACGTTGACGCGGAAACCCAGAACAAAGGAGGAAAATCACATGGCATTTACTTACAAACCACGCGGCGTCTGCTCACAGGCAATCATCCTTGATTTAGACGGCGACACCATTAAAAAGGCAGAATTTATCGGCGGATGCTCCGGAAATACACAGGGCGTAGCCCGGCTCGTAGAAGGCATGAAAGCCCGGGACGCCATTGAAAAGCTTGAAGGCATCAAGTGCGGCCCCAGACCTACTTCCTGCCCCGACCAGCTCGCTCTGGCCCTGCGCGAAGCACTCGAAAAAGCAAATACTCCGTAGCCAACTGCCTGCAAGCAGTCACTTAGATCGCTGCTCGCGGGAATAAAGACAAAAACATCCCGGCGTCCGGAACCATCTATGTAAGATGACTTCCCAGATACCGGGATATTTCTTTCACAGCAGCGTTTCAGACGCCCTTTCTATCCATATCAAAACTTAAACACCGCTACCCCATATGCAGGCAGGTCATATGCAAAGGAATACTCCCTTCCATCACATTCCTGAGACACTGCACGGTATACCAACGGCTGTTCCTTTCCGCTGCCCCCAAATTCCTCTGCATCGCTGTTCAGAATCAGGCGGTACTGTTTCTTTTTCGGTACGCCCACCCGGTAATCCTGTCTTGCTACCGGAGTGAAGTTTACAACGAAAAGCAGGTTATTCTTACCGTCAAAGGAATGACGCACAAAACTGAAAATACTCCTGTCCCCATCGTCCGCATTGATCCACTCAAAGCCTGTAGGATGATTGTCTGCCTCATAACACGCCGGATTGCTCTTGTAAAGATGCAGCAGTTCCTTCACATAGTTCTGAAGATGCCTGTGCTTTTCCTCTCCCAACAGATACCAATCCAGTTCCCTCGCCTCGCTCCATTCCTGAAACTGAGCAAAATCCTGTCCCATAAAGAGCAGTTTCTTTCCCGGATGGCCAATCATAAACGAATACCCGGCTTTCAGGTTCGCAAACTTATCATCGTAAAGCCCCGGCATTTTATTAATCATAGAGCATTTCAAATGAACGACTTCATCGTGGGAAAGTACCAGGATATATTTTTCTGAATACGTATAGGACATAGCAAATGTCATTTTATTGTGATTGTATTTGCGGAAATACGGATCAAGCTTCATATATTCCAGGAAGTCATTCATCCATCCCATATTCCATTTCATGGAGAATCCCAGCCCGTCATCCTCCGGCCTGCCGGTTACCATCGGCCATGCGGTAGACTCCTCTGCAATCATCAGCGCCCCGTGATTTCTTCCGAGCACTACGCTGTTTAAGTGTTTAAAGAACTCTATCGCCTCAAGGTTTTTATTCCCGCCGTATTTATTTGGAACCCACTGCCCGTCCTGTCTGCCATAGTCCAGATAAAGGATAGAAGCCACTGCATCCACACGCAGGCCGTCCACATGAAACTGCTCCAGCCAGAACAGCGCGTTGGCAATCAGAAAATTCTTCACCTCATTTTTCCCAAAGTCAAATACCTTCGTACCCCAGTCGGGGTGCTCTCCCTTTCTCGGGTCTGCATATTCAAACACACAGGTTCCGTCAAACTCTGCCAGCCCGTGGGCGTCTCTCGGAAAATGCGCGGGAACCCAGTCCAGGATCACACCGATTTTGTTCTTATGCAGATAATTCACCAGATACATAAAATCTTCCGGCGTGCCATAACGTGAACTCGGCGCATAGTACCCTGTTACCTGATACCCCCAGGAACCGTCAAACGGATGCTCCGCAATCCCCATCAGTTCCACATGGGTATACCCCATTTCTTTCACATATTCCGTCAGGGAATGCGCCAGCTCCCGGTAATTATAAAATCCATCCTCATTCTGTTCATTCCACGGGTGCTTCTTCCAGGAACCGGGATGCACTTCATAAATACTCATCGGCATCTCATTTACATCCTGCAATTCCCGTTTTTCCATCCATGTGCTGTCGCCCCAGCGAAAATTCGGGATATCCGCAATCTTCGATGCATTCCCCGGCCGCAGCTCAGAGGAATTCGCAAAAGGATCCGCTTTGTAAAGCTTCCGCCCATCTCTGGCATGGATTAAAAATTTATAAAGCATCCCCACCTTTGCCTCCGGCACAAACGCCTCATAAATACCCAGAGGCTCCAGGCGCTCCATAGGAATGTTTTCCTCATTCCATCCGTTAAATTCCCCAATCACATTTACTGCCGCCGCATTCGGCGCCCATACGGCAAAATAAACGCCCGTGCGCCCGTTTCTCTTTGTTTTATGCGCCCCCAGCTTTTTATAGATATCATAATGTGTTCCCTGTCCAAACAGGTACTGATCCAAATCCCCGACACGCAGCTCCTCTTCCTGCATTTTAACTACAGGCGTTGTCTTCTCTGATGCCTGTTTCACGATTCCGCCAGAACCCTTCCTTGATACCTGCTGCGTAATTCCTGCGGGAGCTTCCTTCTTTGATGCCCGCTTTTTCGATGTTCTTTTGTTCATCTTACCCACCTCTGCTTCTATGACTTACCATCTATATACGCCGCTTCGCGGCACACAAAGCTGCCCGGATAACCGGACAGCCAACAACTGCTGCCTCTGACGCTTCCTTATGAAGCTGTTACGATTTTACTGCCGCAGGCATCCAGCTCAATATTCAGCCTTCCCCCTTCTGCTTTCAGTGTTTCCCCTGTGAATACATCTGTGCAGATATCTGCACTCACCGGCATAGGAATAGACATGGATGCCGGAGACTCGTCATTGTTGACAGCCACAATAACTGCCCTGTCTCCCAGTATTCTGGCAAATGCATACTGCCTGTTTGTCAGCAACAGTTCCCGGTATTTTCCGTCTGCCAGCACTTCATTTCCTTTCCTCAGCTCTCCTAACGCTTTGATATGGGCAGTCAGTTCCGGATGCTCATTCTTCATCTCCATTTCTGCAAGCTCCAGCCTCGGGCGCATCCCGTCATCATTCGCCCCCTGTTTCTTTCCCTCTATGCCCCACTCTGAACCGTAATAAACCGAGGGAATCCCCGGCAGGGTATACAGCAGCGTATACACCGGATACACATGCTCTTTATTGTTCAGTTTGCTCATGATGCGGTCCACATCGTGGTTATCCACAAAAGAATACAGTGTCCTTCCTTTATAAATGCCTCCGTTCTCATCAAATTCCCGGCGGATGGTGTGTGCGATTTCAAAATAATTGTGGTCGTTATGCCCGGAATAAAGTCCCTTATGCAGCTCATAATTCGTTACAGAATGAAGCATCTCATCGTTTGCCCAGCGCGCGTAATCCCCGTGGATCACTTCGCCCATCAGCCAAAAATCCTCTTTTTCCTGCGCTGTCACCTGGCGCATCTGCTTCATAAACTCAAAGTCCAGACAGTCCGCGCAGTCCAGCCGGATGCCGTCAATATCAAACTCCTGAATCCAGAAACGGATAACATCCAGAAGGTAATCACGTACCTCCTGATTCCAGAGATTCAGGTTCACCAATTCAAAGCAGTTCCTCCATGCCTCATATCCAAACCCGTCATTATAAGGAGTATTCCAGCCAAAGTTCACGCCTTTATACCAGCTACAGTAGCGGGATCCTTCCCTGTTCTGCTGAATATCGCGAAAAGCAAAAAATTCCCTTCCTGTGTGGTTAAACACGCCGTCCACCACCACGCGGATTCCCGCCTCATGTGCAAGGCGGACAAACTTTTTAAAATCCTCATTATCTCCTAACCGCTTATCTACAATCCTGTAATCCTTTGTATCATAGCCGTGGCTGGTAGACTCAAACAAGGGGCCGATGTAAATCGCTGTCCCCCCCAGCTCACGGATATGCTCGATCCACGGAAACAGTTCCTCCATCCTGTGGCAGACCCCGCCGTCCCGGTTCTCCTTCGGCGCGCCTGTCAGTCCCAGGGGATAGATATGATAAAATACCGCCTCATTGTACCATTTGCTCATTTCTTTTTCCTCCACATCATTTCTAAGAATTTATTCCATACATAAACTGGTCTACCAGCGATTTCTTCCTTTCGTCATCTACCATAGCGCCTTCTTTCAGGCTGTCGCACATCCGCAGGATATACTGGTTCATCGTTCCCAGAAAACCTATCGCAAACTGTTCCTGCCTTCCGCGGATATTCCCAAGCTGCGGCGTGGCTTCTTCAAAAAAATGTACCACAATCCCATACAGCTCTGTCATCAGGGGACGGATTGCCCGGTAGGCTTCATTCTCCTTTGCCGAATAAAAAAGAGCCATCATCAGCATATACATTTTCCGGTTGGCGCTCGCCAGGTCAAGCATCTTCGACGCCATCCGATAGAGAGTCGCGGGAACATCCCCGTGATACTCGGCCGCCTCCCGGACAGCTGCGTTTACATGAGAAAGCTCTGTATTCAGAAGTGTTTCCAGCAGCCCGTATTTGCTTCCGAAATAATAGTACAGCGTGGGCTTCGTCACTCCGGCCTTTTCAGCAATCTCCTGAACCCCTACCGCATCATATCCTTTCGCATAGAACAAATCCAATGCACACCGGAGGATTTTTTCTTTATTATCCATAAACGCCCCCTTTCTTCTGATATTCTCCATTATACCGTTCGGTATACAATATGTCAAGCATAAGCAGCCACTCGGGAATTTTCGTCAAAGGGATTTACATTTTTCGCTATCTATTGTATCATTTCTTTAAAAAGCGTAAAGGCTGGATACATATGAAATTCAAACATACACCCATACACAACTTCTATCCCCGTCTGCTTCAGGCTTTTGCGGCAGCCCTTATGGGCGGGGCTTTTTATATGGGGGCATACACTTTTACTTATGGCGGCGCCGCTCCCACTGTACAGGATATCGCACCGGAAATCGTTTCCTCTATAGAGACTGAAATTTCCTCTGAGACACAGAATCCGAAAAAAGATACCCTGCAAAACACGGAAAGCCCTCCGAAACCAAAAGCACCTGCGGAGAGAAAAGTTTCTTCAGAAACCCAAACATTCGCAGACAGTACGGATTCCGTTACTGCTGAAACATCTTCAGAGCTTTCCGGTGAATATGAAATTGCAGAGTCTGCAACAGAAACTGACGTTTCATCTGTTTTCTCATACCCTGATCTGACAGAAACTTCTCCTGCGGCTCCATTCGTTTCTGGCGCTCCTTATGCAGCAGATAAATACGCCTTTAGCATCTCATCTGCAGATACCGGGGATATAATCTATGTTTATGAGGATGACGTTTATAAAATTGCGCAGTTTCAGCCAAACTATCTTTATGACTTAACAGAGGTTTCTCTCTCTTGGGAACATCTTGAAGAAGAGCTGATTTCTATGACTGAGGGCTATTCCGGAAATTGGTCTGTATATGTAAAAAACCTTGCAAACGGCGATACGATAGCTGTCAACCAGAAGCCTATGGAATCTGCAAGCCTGATTAAACTCTATATCATGGGCGCGGTGATGGAGCAGATTCATAACGGAAAGCTGGAAGAGACAGATACCATCCGTTCTCTTCTGAATGATATGATTACTGTCAGTGACAATGAAGCTTCTAACGAACTGGTGCGCTATCTCAGCCCGGAACATGACCACAAAGATGGGCTTACCTATGTAAACAGCTTCGCTAAACGCCACAGTTTCCCGGACACACAGCACGTAAACGGACTGGAAGACTCCAGCCTGCGCCATTCTCCTCACCTGCAGAATGAGACCTCCGCCCGGGACTGCGGAGAACTGCTGGCACAGATTTATGAAGGGAAACTGGTGTCCCATCTGGCGTCCAGGGATATGGAAAATCTGCTGTTAAACCAGGAGATTACTTACAAAATCCCTACCGCTGTACCTTCTGAAGCCGTTACCGCTAACAAGACCGGAGAAATCAGCGATGCTGAAAATGACGCTGCAATTATCTATTCTCCCGGAGGCGATTTCGTGCTGTGCATTATGTCCGGGGGCTGGGACAACGGAAACCAGGCCATTGACCATATACGTGCGCTTACAAAACTTGTGTATAACCATTTTAACGCGGCTATCGCCGATACGGATAAATATATGATTGTAGAAAATGCCAGTGAGTAATTAGCCGCTAACCACGGCCATAAGGCCTCGGCACATGGCATTTGAATATTGGAGGTACTTATTATGCGTATTTGGGGAAAAATAATAAAAGATAACCGGATGCTTGTTGATACCGTTGTGGAGGACAACACCATCGACACCAGGACTCACAAAATATTTCGCGCCCTGGATGAAATTTGCTATGTATTTGATCTGGGAAAACCAATCTGGCTCGACTCTACAGTGGCGGAATTTAAACGCCATGACAAGGCAAGGTTTTATCAGGATAACTTTATTGAACAGATTGACTTTGACTATCTGGAATTTCATGTCATTGAAGAAGATTCATGACGCCTCTATAAAGAAGAAAACGCCGCGGCTGCACGTCATACGCAGTCACGGCGTTTTCTTCTTTATACCACCTGTTTCTATTCTTCAAATCTCACTTTGATATACGCTTTTATCTCTTCTACGCATTTCTCAAATCCAAGCTTACTGCTGTTCAGGCACAAATCATAGTTCCTGGCGTCATTCCAGACATTTCCTGTATAATAATGGTAGAAATCACCTCGGTATTTATCCGTCTTAGCAATAAATTTCTCCATTTCTTTTCTGCTCATATCATTCCGCTCCATCGCACGTTCCATGCAGTAATCCGCCGGAGCATGGACAAACACGCTTACTACGTCCGCTCTGTCCTTCAATACAAAATCCGCGCAGCGGCCTACGATTACACAGGAGCCTTTCTCTGCCAGCTCCTTAATAACCTTTGCCTGATAATTAAACAAGTTTTCACTGGAAACAAAATCATCGCTTTCCGGTGAAATCAACCCGCCGGTGTAGACCTTCTTTGAAGCCCCAAACAACGGATTGCTGCGCAGCTTTTCATCCGCCTGATTAAACAGCTCTTCCCTGATTCCGCTGTCGTCCGATGCCAGGCGCAGGATTTCCCTGCTGTAAAAGGGAATCCCCAGATCGTTTGCAAGCATCTGCCCAATTGTCTTACCGCCGCTTCCATATTGACGGGCGATTGTAATGATTACTTTTTCCACAGAAATCCCTCCTTACTCTCCTAAGTACGCTTTCTTCACTGACTCATCGTTCATCAGTTCTTTCGCGTCTCCCTGCAGTGTAATCCTTCCTGTCTCCAGGACATATGCCCTGTCCGCGATGGAAAGCGCTTTCTTTGCGTTCTGTTCCACCAACAGTACAGTAGTTCCCGCTGCGCTTACCTCCCGGATAATATCAAATATCTCATTTACAAAGATTGGGGACAGCCCCATAGACGGCTCATCCATCAGAATAATCTTCGGCTGGGACATCAGCGCCCGGCCCATAGCCAGCATCTGCTGCTCGCCTCCGCTCAGAGTTCCCGCCATCTGGTTCTTCCGCTCTTTCAGACGCGGAAACCTTTTATAGACCATTTCCAGGTTCCCGGCAATTTCATCTTTATCTTTTCTCGTATACGCGCCCATTTTCAGGTTCTGGTATACGCTCAGCTCTGCAAAAACTCTTCTTCCCTCCGGCACATGCGCCATTCCCATCGACACAATCTTATGCCCGGGGATTTTTGCAACATTCTTTCCGTCAAATATAATTTCTCCCGCTTTTGCCGGAATCAGTCCGGTAACCGCATGAAGCGTAGTCGTCTTTCCCGCTCCGTTCGCACCGATCAGGGCGATAACTTCCCCTTCATTTACTTCGAAGGAAATCCCTTTGATGGCCTGAATCATGCCGTAATATACTTCCAGATTTTTGATTTCAAGCATTGCCATAAGTCTTTCCTCCTATTCTCCCAGATATGCAGTAATTACCTGTGGGTTATTCAGCACTTCCCCTGTTTCCCCTTCTGCCAGCACCTGGCCGAAGTTCAGCACTGTCAGCTTTTCACAGATACCGGATACCAGTTTCATATCATGCTCTATAAGCAGGATGGTCATATCAAATTTATCCCTCACAAAATGAATGGTATCCATCAGTTCCTGAGTTTCATTCGGGTTCATGCCCGCCGCCGGCTCATCCAAAAGCAGAAGCTTAGGTTCCGTAGCCAATGCCCTGGCAATTTCCAGTTTTCTCTGCTTTCCGTAAGGAAGATTTGACGCCAGATAATCCGCCTGTCCCGCCAGGTCAAATACATCCAGCAGCTCCATAGCCTGCTCGTTCATCTCTTTTTCTACCTTCCGGTATCTCGGCAGACGCAGAATCCCTTCCAGCGTGGAGTAATGATGTTTATTATGAAGTCCGACCTTTACATTGTCCAGCACGCTCATATCTTTAAACAGCCGGATATTCTGGAACGTCCTCGCAACGCCCTCTTTATTGATTTCTATGGTCTTTTTTCCGGTAATATTCTTCCCGTCCAGGGTAACGATTCCTTCATTCGGCTTGTATACGCCTGTAAGCAGGTTAAATACTGTCGTTTTCCCTGCGCCGTTCGGCCCTATCAGTCCATAAAGCTGGCCTTTTTCAATGCTGATATTGAAACTGTCCACGGCACGAAGCCCTCCAAAGGAGATTCCCAGGTTTTTTACCTCCAACAACGCCATGATTACTCACCCTCCTTTGCTTCCTGCTTCTTCTTCAACAGCCGTTTCGGAGAGTACCTCTCCCGCCATTCCAGCGCCTTCGGGCTCCAGTTAAAGAGCATCATCACAATCAGTACGACTGCATAAATCAGCATACGGTAATCGCTCAGGAAACGCAGCATCTCCGGCAGCAGCGTTAAAATAACCGCCGCAATCATGGAACCGCGGATTCTTCCGATTCCTCCAAGCACTACATATACCAGTATCATAATTGACATATTGTATCCGAAATTCTTGGGCTGCGCAGACAAAGTCGCCAGATTATGGGCATAGAGCACGCCCGCCACACCTGCCAGCGCCGCCGAAATAGTGAACGCCATCATCTTATACTTCGTAATGTTGATACCTACAGACTCTGCCGCAATGCGGTTGTCCCGAATAGACATAATCGCACGCCCGTCCCTGGAATGAATCAGGTTCAGCACAATAAAAAGAGTGAGCAGCAGCAAAAGGATTCCTATGAAAAAGGTAGAATCATTGGGAGTTCCGGTAATTCCCTGAGGCCCGTTCACAATCACCTGCCCGTCTGCCTCCATGTTCAGGGACATCGCGTCTTTCATGGAGAAATGAAAACCATTGCTGTCCTTTCCTATAAAAAATGCATTAATCAGGTTCTTAATAATCTCACCGAATGCCAGCGTTACAATTGCCAGATAGTCGCCTTTCAGCCTCAGCACCGGGATACCTATCAGTATGCCAAACAAGGCAGCCACTGCAGCGCCTACCAGAAGCGCCAGGAAGAAACGCACTCCTGCCACAGGGATTACTTCAACCATACATTTCGAGAAAAATGCGCTGGAAAACGCCCCCACGCACATAAAACCAGCGTGTCCAAGACTCAATTCCCCCAGAATACCTACTACCAGGTTCAAAGACACCGCCAGAATTGCATAAGTACACAGCGGTACAAGAAGTCCTTTCATCAGGCTGGAAACCTGTCCTGCCGACACCAGAATCTGTACGATGATAAACGCAGCGATTACAATACCATATGTAATAAAATTACTTTTTGCCGTCTTATTTATTTTCAACTTATTCATTTTCATCTTCGCCACCACCTATACTTTCTCTTGTACCTGTTTGCCCAGGATTCCCGTAGGCTTCACCAACAGTACCACAATCAACACGGCGAACACGATAGCGTCTGCCATCTGTGACGATATGTAAGCTTTTCCCAGGATTTCAATAACCCCCAGCAGAATTCCGCCAATCATGGCTCCCGGAATCGAACCGATTCCACCGAATACTGCCGCCACAAAAGCTTTAATTCCCGGCATCGCGCCTGTATACGGCGTCAGGGACGGATATGCCGAACATAAAAGCACGCTTGCGATAGCAGCCAATGCCGAACCAATAGCAAAAGTCAGGGCAATCGTCCCATTTACATTAATACCCATAAGCTGTGCCGCGCCCTTATCTTCGGAAACGGCAAGCATAGCCTGTCCTGCTTTTGACTTATTAATAAACAGAGTCAGCCCCGCCATAATAATAATACATGCCGCAATTGTCACCATCGTCTCTCCGGTAATGGTAAGATCGCCTCCTGCCAGCGTAACCGCCGGTATCGAAACCACGGATGTAAAAGATTTCGTATCCGCGCCAAAGAGCAGCAACGCAACGTTCTGCAACAGGTAGCTGACGCCAATTGCCGTAATCAGAACAGCCAGGGACGACGCGGCATTTCTCAGCGGCCTGTACGCCACCCGCTCAATCGTCACTCCCAATACAGTACAGACGATGACTGCCGCCAAGATTCCCAGCATAGGAGACATCCCCATAGCAGCCGTGGCTGTAAGCACCACATACCCTCCGACCATAATAATATCACCGTGGGCAAAATTCAGCATCTTGGCAATTCCGTATACCATCGTATAGCCCAGGGCAATGATTGCATATACACTGCCGAGGCTGATGCCATTGATTAAATAAGATATAAAACTCATAGCACACCCCTCTTTAAAAGATTTAAAGTTACACACTATTCTAATGATTATAGCATACTCTGTCACTGTAATTCAACATAAAAGTTACAGTTGTGATTCGGCTTGCGGCAGTTCCATGCAAAAGAGGGGCCTGCAAATTGCAGTAACCCCTCTCTGGATGTAGTATTTACTATATTATATTCGTATTTGGCTGTATATCCCGCCCGGAGATTACATTGCTTTGTAAGCGCCGTCTGTGATAACAACTGCTTTCGGGTCTTTGGAAGGCTCTCCGTCGGCTGTCCATGTAATGGTTCCTGTCAGACCTTCTACAGTAACCTCTGTCATAGCTGTCTTCATGCCTTCGCAGAGATCAGATACGCTCATATCCGGTGTCAGACCTGCTTTTTCTACTGCTGCTTTAACCGTGTACATTGCATCGTAAGCATCTGCTGCAAACTGGTTCGGGATATCTCCGTATTTCTCTGTGAAAGTACCTACAAATTTCTTTGTCATCTCATCTTCTGCATCTGCTGCGAACGGTGTCAGGAGCATTACGCCCTCTGCCAGTGCAGTGTCAAAACCTTCTACTGCAAGGATTCCGTCAAGTCCGTCACATCCGAAGAATTTTGGTGCAAATCCCATGGTTTTTGCCTGCTGAAGAATCAGAGAAGCTTCTGTATAATAAATCGGAAGGAATACCAGCTCTGCGCCGCCATCTTTTGCTTTCTGAAGCTGTACAGAGAAATCTGTCTTATTGTCTGCCGTAAATGCTTCTGCTGCTACGATTTCAAAAGACTGGTTCTTTGCTTCTGTTGCAAATTTCTCATAAATTCCTGAAGAATATACATCAGAGCTGTCATAGATAACTGCTACCTTAGAAGCTAACGCATGCTCGCCGATGTACTGTGCGGAAGCAACGCCCTGGTTCGGGTCGGAGAAGCATACGCGGAAAGCATTTTCATGCTGGATGCTCTCTACCGCTGAACCTGACGGTGTAAGATGAAACATATTGTCCTCAAATGTTTTCTCAACAACTGCGGTACACGGTCCGGATGTAACAGTACCGACCAGCATCTGCATTCCCCAGTCTTTCAGAGAGTTATAAGCGTTTACAGCTTTCTCAGGGTCATGCTCATCATCTTCAAACTGAATCTCAACCTGTGCTCCGTTGATTCCTCCTGCTGCATTGATTTCTTCTGCTGCCAGCTCCATCGCATTCTTAACTGCCTGTCCGTAAACTGCTGCGCCGCCTGTTGTCGGTCCGATGCCGCCAATCTTAAATACGCCGCCTGCTGCGGATGTACTTCCGCTTTCTCCTGCAGTCTCTGCCGTTGTTTCTGCGGATGTCTCTGCAGACTTGTCACCGCATCCTGCCAGCGACGCAACTACCATAGACGCTGCCATGATAAATGCCGCTGCCTGTTTAAATTTTTTCATAATATTTTCCTCCTTCTTATTCCTGCGTCCAACGCATGTTAACGGATTTCTTCTGAAATCTTGGAAATAATAATACGCTGTATTATTTTCTTTGTCAATACCTCTTTTTTCAAAAAACGATGCTTGAAAGCCAGTAACGGCGCGGATTACTGCTGTCCGGCGAATGCAGCCTATATGGACAACCTCCGCTTCTACTCACCCCCAAGCTCTACCAGCGTATACTCATGCTCTATATATGGAAGAAACTTTTCCAACACATCTTTTGTCTTAAGCTTTAGACTGGAAGTATTGATGCAGGGATGACATCCTATGTACCCGGATTCTGCAATTTCCTTATCAATAAGCAGACGTACCCGGCAATCTTTATCATTCATCAGTCCCAGAACCGTTACTGAGCCAGGCGTAAGCCCCATAAATTCTTCCATAAAGTCTTCTCCTGCAAAGGATAGGCGTGCACTTCCTATCTGGGCTGAAAGCTCTTTTGTCCGAAACGGCTTGTCCCCAGGCATCAGCAGCAGATAGAACTCTGTCTTCTGCCGATTGCAAAGAAATAAATTTTTACACATATCAATACCTAAAAGCGCATCAACTTCCCGGCACGCTTCAATCGTAGGAGCTACTTCATGATCCGCCCTTACATATGGAATGTCCAGCTTCTCCAGCAGATCATAAACTGCCATTTCTGCGGGAAGACGCCCATCCGAATCAGGCCGCCCTGTATATAACGTCATATCAACCTTCATAATATCTATTCCCTCCATTAGAAAACCTGCCGTCGGGTTTCCGTATTTCAGGAATCCGGCGGCAGATTCTTCATTTTTTCAGCAAGCCTAACTGCTTAATTTATCAAAATCAATATGCCTTGCCCCAGTACACCATTTTCTTAGCCGGTTTTCCGCAATATACACAAGTATCCTCAATTTCCTCCTGCTCAAAAGGAATACAGCGTGAAGTCACTCCAACCTCTTCCTTCATGGCGTCCTCACACTCCTGACAGCCGCACCACATAGCTTTGATGAATCCCGGCTTATTTTCTGCTATATCTTTCATCTCTTCCAGATTCTTCGCTGTGTACGTATGGGCATCCCTGTGCGCCCGCGCCCTCTCCAGCATTTCCCTCTGTATCGTCTCCAGAAGCTCCTCTGTCTTTACCGCCAGTTCTTCTATCTGCACAGTCATCTTCTCACGGGTGTCACGGCGCACAAGCACTGCCTGGCCTGCTGCGATATCTTTTGGCCCCAGTTCCACACGCAATGGGAATCCTCTCATTTCCTGCTCTGAAAATTTCCATCCCGGACTCTTGTCGGAATCGTCCAGCCTGGTGCGGATTCCTGCCGCACTCAAAGCATCCGCAACCTCGTTTGCCTTCTCAAGCACACCTTCCTTTTTCTGCTGGATAGGGATAACGACTACCTGCACAGGCGCAATCCTTGGCGGAAGCACCAGGCCGCTGTTGTCGCCATGCACCATGATAATCGCCCCGATCATCCGGGTCGTCATTCCCCAGGAAGTCTGATGGACATATTTTAATTTATTATCTTTATCTGCATACTGGATGCCAAACGCCTTTGCAAACCCATCCCCAAAATTGTGGCTGGTTCCCGACTGAAGAGCTTTGCCGTCATGCATCAAAGACTCGATTGTATAGGTAGCCTCTGCTCCCGCAAACTTTTCTTTATCCGTTTTCCTTCCCTTGATTACCGGAATCGCAAGTACCTCTTCACAGAAACCTGCATACACGTTCAGCATCTGGATCGTTCTCTCCTCTGCTTCCTCTGCAGTTGCATGCGCCGTATGTCCCTCCTGCCACAAGAATTCCCTGGAACGCAAGAACGGACGTGTCGTCTTTTCCCAGCGCACCACGGAACACCACTGATTATATACCTTCGGCAAATCCCTGTAGGAATGCACATCATTTGCATAAAAGTCACAGAACAGCGTCTCCGAAGTCGGCCTTACACAAAGACGCTCCTGCAAAGGCTCCAGCCCGCCGTGAGTCACCCACGCCACCTCAGGCGCAAAGCCTTCCACATGATCCTTCTCCTTTTGAAGCAGGCTCTCCGGAATAAACATAGGAAGGTATACATTCTGCACTCCCGTTTCCTTAAATCTCCTGTCAAGCTCATTTTGGATATTTTCCCAGATTGCATAGCCTGCGGGTTTGATTACCATACATCCTTTTACGCTCGTGTAGTCAATCAGCTCTGCCTTCTTCACCACATCCGTATACCACTGGGCGAAATCTTCTTCCATAGAAGTAATCGCTTCTACAAGTTTTTTGTCGTTTGCCATCTTCTTCTCTCCTCTTCCTTTCATTATCCTGATATGCACAAAGGCCTCAGCCCCTATGCTTTTGCAAAGGGACCGAGACCGTAAAGTCATCGGCGGTACCACCCTCATTAGCTGCCTGCTCCGGCCGCTCTCTCTTTTGCCGTTAACGCCGGCCAGACGCCACGCTTCAATACTCCCACGACGCTTCCTGTTATACAAACCGTAATACCGGAAGTATTTTCACATGGGGCTCCAAGGCCGGTTCCATCAGCTTCCGGCAGAAATCTCTCACCAACGATTTCCTCTCTGGGGGATTCGGCAGATGTACTATTCCTCTTCTTCGCCATGTTTCCTTTCCCAGATAGTCTATTTCAAAATCCGGAAAATGTCAAGATGCGGAAAGATGTTACTTCTTTTAATAATGGAACCAAATGCCGGGATGCTGCCTTAAGCATATACGTCTGAAAACTACTTTTTCTTAACGTTGACAACGCACACCGCTTTCTTGCGGCTCTTATCTTTCGCGGTGCAGGTAATCTTCACCTTTCCCGGTTTCTTCGCTGTGACGACTCCTTTACTGTTGACGGACGCCACTTTAGGGTTCGAGGATTTCCAAGTGAGTTTTTTATTTGCCGCGTTTACAGGCGCTATTCCCGCGCGCAGTTTCAGCTTCCTGCCTTTTTTCACCGTGGCTTTCTTCTGGCTTAACGTGATTTTCGCCACGGTAATTTTTTTATTAACAACTTGTACGTTAATATTCTTCCTGATTCCGTTTGCCGTGGAGACTGTGATACGCGCTTTTCCTGCCTTTTTGGCTTTTATCACGCCTTTTCCGTCTACGGACGCCACTTTGGGATTGGAAGATTCCCAGGCCAGCGTCTGGTCTGAAGCGTTCTGCGGCAGCACGGATGCTTCTAACCACTTAAACTTTGTCCCTTTTTGCATCTTGATTTTTGTATAGTTTATCCGTATGCCGGAAGGTTTTACTGCCACTGGTGTTTCCGGCGGCTTTTTATCTGTGTCCTGCGAAGGTTTCTTATCCGGCTGGCCGGGCGGGGTCGGAGTCTCGCCGGTTTCTTTAAATTTCGCCACCATCAGGGCGTCTCCGCCTGTCGTCAAATCTGTCGGCGCGACCGGGGAAAAGATATTTCCCGGCTTTGCGATATACAGCTGCTCCAGCGGGCGGTACATATCCTCCGCCTGTTTGAATGCGTCGTAGGCAAACTGGTAAGGCACGCCTTCCGGCTCATAGTGGTAATGAAGGTGCTCGGCGGGCGTCCATGTATCTTCCGGGTTCTTGAAGCCGTCCGTATTGAACTCCCAGGAGCCGCCTTTCCCTGTTTCATCCGGCACATAGTTAATGCTTCCCCCGGACGCGAGGAACGACTGGCACTGCTCGTACTCATAATATTCATAGCGGTTCGTCTTTGCTATCCGGGTCGGCGTTTCGGTCTCGCCCGTCAGCGCCACGAAATATTCCGTATCCTTTTCCAGCCAGAAACGCCATGCGGCATAGCTACCCCTCTCAATCCCTTCTGTATAGAAAATCTCTTCATAATCGCTTTTTCTGTAAATCCCGAAGGAATCCTGTTCTCTGTTCACCGTATAATACCCGTCTTCCGGCACTGTAAACGTGAAAAACCTTTCGGAAACCGGGGCGTCTATCGACACTTTAGGAACCTCTATCCCTAAAACCTTCACACTCCTTTCGTTATTCTCTCCATCGCCCCAGACTCCCAGGTAATACGTGTGCCCCTGCTCCAGTTCGTAAAGCCCCCTGTAAACGCTACTCCGGGCGAGCAGCCATTCGTCCTGATATACATCCAGACGCCAGGGCCATTCACCGTCTTCATATTCTACCAGATAAAATCCTGTCTTTCGCGGTGAAAAGGTATACCATGTTTCTTTATCGTACTCTGCTAAAACCGTATGAACGCCGACGTCATCAATACTTCCCGTAATCTCTTCTACCTGTTTCTCCTGCGAATACACTTTTCCCGCATAGGTGTAGAGATTAGGGGATGAAAGATTAAGATTCAAAGCCGGACGAATGCCGTCAAGATCGTTGTCGACACCGTCGCCATTAATGTGGACCCAACCGTTGTACCTGACGTATATAGCATAGTCTGACTTAAGGCCCGGCGAGCGCAGCCGCCACTCGCCGTTCTCAGCGTAATCTTCACTAATATTACTCCACATTCCCATCGCCTTTGCATAGGTGCTGCCCTTACAGAAGCGGGATTCATCGCTATATCTATCCTTTACAAATCCATAAGATTTCGCCTTATCCGTATTCCACACATCCGACTCGGAGAGCAGGAATATTTTGTCCGTGGTATTGTTTCCTCCGCTTGTTCCATTTTCTATGTTGTCGGCATTTTCCAGGGATGAATTTACGATTGCCGCCTGTTCGGAAGCAATAAAGGCGCTGCCGATAAAGTTCTTCTGGCTATAATCTACGGACTGCTTGTTACTCCCCGCACCATAACCGTTCAGCCAGCTCCGCACCGTACTTGTCTCCCAGGTGACCTCTTCAAGTACCGTATGGTACTTCTGAGCGTCCAGCGCAGTATCCGCCAGCAACAGCGCCTGTTCTCCGTCCGTGTGCAGCACCCGCCATTTGATTGGCTCATACTTAAAATAATGATAAGAATTGCCGTCTGACCATTGAGAATCATCCTGGGAACTCTCGACTGCAACTGTGGCGCCCTCTTTCTTCATCCTCCGGTATTTTACGCCATCCAGGGTAAGATCATTGTTGGCGTCCCACCCTTCCGCGCTCTGCAGGGCGGCATACACATCATCCGATACGATAACGTCCCCATCGCGGAGCAGGCTGCTGTCCAGAGCGGTATATTCCACGCCCCCCGGTATCACCTCCGCCTGCGGATAGCTTCCAAAATACACGCTGTCCCAGGCTACCGTCCGCTCGCCTGTAAAATCGTCTTCCACAATAACCGGATTCGACAGCTCCGTTTCCGCCGCCTTGGCTCTGTATGGCTTTGGAGACGCCGCCGGAAGCAGCGTCGCTGCCATGACAACTGCCATCGACAGCGCCACACGGCGTTTCATGTTGAGTAAACTTCTTCTCATTCTTTTCTCCTCCTCTTTCTCTTATCTATGCCGCTGATTTGCCTGCTCGCTGTTTGCTTCGGCTGAACCAGCTGATTTACCGCCATCCCCACGCCTGCCATTCCCCAGAATATGGGAGCGGCCGCTACGATGGAATCGTTTGTAATCCCTGCCAGCAGATAGCCTGCTGTCCCTGCAAAAATGGCAAGCCCTGTCAGACCGACGCCATCCCTCCCTTCTTTCTTTCTGTATAACCTGAAAGATTCTATTAGGTATCTTCCCCAGAAAGCCAGAAGGAGCAAAAGCGACGCCACCCCTGTCTCAAGCGCCGCCTGCAGGTACATATTGTGGGGTTTCGTGAGGATTTCGCGGAAAAATCCTTCTTTTAATTTTGCCCGGGTAAGGTAATCATTCTGCGGAAATACTACGGCAAAGGTATTCGGCCCGCTTCCCCAGAAGAGGGACTTTCCCAGAAGAGGGATAGTCCGTCCCCAGATATATCCTCGGTAAGTAAACAGAGAGTCCCACTGCGCCGGAAATGCGCTCTTTGCCTCTGTGATGCCGTCAGCCTTTCCGTATGGCGTAATATAAGCGTATCCGCCATCCTCCGTCCTGTCTGTAAAATACCACGCAATCCCCTGATACTCCGTTACGAGATACGGGACGCCGTTTCGTGTTTCCGCATGAAAGCGCATAGGATCATCCGTTCCATTTGCCGGATAAATCCCTTCCTCTGACGGCTCTTTTTTCTCCATGCGCTCTCCTTTGCCGTCCTCCAGAAGCACATTCCCGTCGTCGTCCAGCCTGAAATACAGTTCCTCGCCGCCGAAGCGGATATTGACGTATTCCTTTTCTGTCCGGATATTTTCCAGAAGGTACGCGGCTTCCCTCTCCCGGAACGCTTCCGTAAAATAGCGCGATACTTTATGCCCCGTCAGAAAATCATATCCTGTCATTACGAGAATCACACCGCAGAAAGCCGCCCCCAGGCAGAGCAGCCGCTTTTTCAGGGACGTCCCGGCAAAGAATGATGCGGCCAAGCCGCCAAGAAGCACAATGCCCAGTCCCGTCTTTGACCCGGTTTCTATCAGACACCACAAAAACAACGCCGAAAACACCGCCCCAAAAACTTTCCATATTTTCTTTTCCGCCAAAAAGAAAAACGCGATAAACACCGGTAAAAGCAGTACAATATAAACTCCCGCATAATTCGGGTTGTACAAAGCCATATATACACTGTGCATTTCTTCCTGTGCGAAATTAAAGATTACCTGCCCCGCGTCAATCCCTTCCGGGATAATCAGCGCCCTGCCGGCCGCCGTCTCCCAAAAGCTATGCCCCAGAATCTGGCTGATTCCCAGCAGGCACTGCAGCGCCCCTCCGGCGGCAAGCGCGGCAACGGCAATTTTTACATCCTTTTCATCTTCTACCACACAGTAACCATAATAAGCCGCGAGCGGATAACACAGCAGCGTCCCTATCGTTTCACACTGATCTGCCATACCGTAGACGCTGAGTTCCCTGTCCACTGAAAACACCGTAGACAAGACTGCCAGCAGGCCATACCCCGCCAATGGAAGGAACCGCTTTCCGCCGCCACTCACTTTTCTCCGGATCAGCCTGCGGTCGGCAAGAACGAGCAGCATCCATACCGCCAGAACTTGCAGGAAACGGCTTTTCCAGTACAGAAAAAAGTCTCCTCTCTGCCCATCTCCCGGAAACCACGGATGTTCCTTCAGGAGATTATCCATCAGCTGCATCCTTACAACCAGCGGCAGTAAGACAAACAGCGCGATAAGCGGCAGTAAATCCCACCTCATCCCTCTCTCTTTCCCTCTTCGCATGGCAACCTTTCCTTCTTCCGCCCACCGGACGCCTTTCCTGCTTCTTTCACGCTCCAACCGGCGTCTTGCCCTGTTCTCCCGGTAAGAACATATACAACTCAGGCAGATTCTATCATAAAACGTTTCACAAAACAAGAGAATCACTAAATAAAAAATTTTACATATTTAATACATACAAACACTGAAAATACCGGCGCAAAACTTTATAATGGGAAATATACACATTAAATTTGCCATAAGGAATGAAACAACAGATGAAAAAGCTTACAAAATCTTTTATATTATTACTTATATTATTTCCGCTCTGTACCGGATGCAGTTCATGGCAGACAGAAAAAAACATGCTTGCCGGGACATGGTGCCGCAGCCAGTCTGCTTCACCTGTACTTACGTTTTATAAAGGCAGCCGCTACAGCCACGGAAAAAACCACGGCGATTATGCACTTGTTTCCGATCATAAATTAAAACTCACTCCCGATTCCGGCTCGAAAACAAAACAAACTTCTTACATTTGCCGTTTTTCCCTCAAGGGTAGTATATTAACGATTTTCAACGGCAATTTCGCCGGAAGCTACAAAAAGATAATATCACCAAGTCCGCGGGCTTTATTGCCATAATCAGATATTTTTGCATAAAATATTTTACATCTCAGAAAAAAGATACTATAATGGAGACATCATTTGAAAGGAGAAAACGAATATGGCAAAAGAAAGATTTATTGAAACCTATTCACAGGGCATATCCAACGTCCGCAAGATTATTGTCGATACAGAAACAGGAGTAAATTATTTGCTGCTTTCGTCCAATATGACCAGCGGGTGCGGTGTGGCTGTTCTAGTTGATAAGGACGGAAAACCCATTATTACATCTGTTGATGGTAAAGATTCTATATAAAAATATAAACAAATCCCCGGGGCAGCCGCCCTGGGGATTTTGTTTACCACAAAATAATATAAATCAGCGTAAGGCTCAGCCCAATGCAAAACAACAGCAGTCCAAAAGACAAACTCCTCTCAATAATCCGGTTCGATTCCATGAATTCTTCATATTTCATAGCCAGCACATGAACATAGTCTTTATCCCCGCTGCCGTCCCGATGATGGATACGATTGCCCAAGCGGCGCCAAAAGTTCATCACGCGCCCCGCTATAAGCGTCAGTCCGTTCCCCTCCGGCAGCTCATGCGGCAGAGGGCTGTCCCGGTAGAAGGTCTTTCGGAGAAGAACTGCGAGCGTATCCAAAAAACTGTCAAACACCCTGCAGATTAGCCTGCTCACAAAAGGCAGGAAGCCAAGCAGCAACGGACGGTAAATCAAATTTTCCATATCCATCCACGCAGGCCACGCGTTAATATATTCCCGTTCTCCTGCTTTGCCTTTTCTCATAAGGAGTTTCCGAATCACCAAAACATACACGACAACCCCGATGCTAATAGAAATCAATGCCCCGGATAAGTTTGTCAAGCTGAAATAAGAAACGGTGTGTCCGCTTTCCTCCAGATGCATCAGTCCCTGCCCAAGCTCTGCCGCCCTGTCCATAATTGTGTGGGGAAACAGCCCCCATACCAGCAGAACCAAAGCGCTTCCTCCCAACGCAAAGATGCTTTCCGCACTCATATAAACCTTTATACCGTCAAACTTCTTCTGAACCTTTTTATCTGCATTTTCCTCCATGAAAATAGCAACGAACAGTTTTGTCATATAAGCCACAGTCAGACCGCCGCTGAATAGGAAAATATATTCCACAGCCCGCATCAGGCTGCCGCCGCCAAACTCCACGATGCTCTCATGAAGCAGCGTCTTGCTGATATAACCGCCAAACAGCGGGATACCCGCTATCGCCAGCGCACCTATCAGAAAAATCCCTTTCAAGAGAGGCTTCTTCTTTCCAAACCCGCGGATTTCATTCAAATCCAGTGCATGGGCATTCATGAAAATCACTCCTGCCGCCAAAAAGAGCACCAGCTTAATCAACGAATGGTTTACCATATGGAGCAGCGTTCCATGTACCGCCAGGGCATTTTCCTCCCCCAGCATCCCCTGCATCCCGACGCCCACCAGGATAAATCCTATCTGAGACATCGAAGAACATGCCAGTGTACGTTTCAGATCCACAGAAAATACTGCCAAAAGCGCACCGCCAAACATCGTCAATACTCCCACCGTCAGAATCAATGCGCCCCATGCGGCATCATGAAGGAACAGATTACTGCTGATAACCAGGATTCCGAAAATACCCGTCTTTGTCAGGATACCCGACAGGAGTGCAGAAGCCGGAGCCGGAGCCACCGGATGCGCCTTCGGAAGCCAGATATGCAGGGGAAATGCACCCGCTTTAGCTCCGAATCCCACCAGCGCACATATGCCCGCTGTATAGAGCAGACGTCTATCCGCACAAGCTGCTGCTGCGGGAAGCAGTTCCGAAATCGTAAGCGTTCCCAGCGCATGGTACAGAAGAAACAATCCCATCAGCATTACCAGACCGCCGATAACAGCTACCGCAAGATAAGTTTCCGCCGCGCGCAGAGCCGGCCCGTTTTCCTCCTGTGCCACCCAGACATAAGAGGTAAAGGACATGATTTCAAAGAAAATAAAAGTCGTATACAAATCTGCCGAAAGGAATACCCCTATGGTCGCCCCCAGCGTCAAAAGCAGGAACAGATAAAAGCGGTTCCTGTTTTCATGATGTGAAAAGTATTCCCTGGAAAGAACTGTCGCCATCATCCACATAAAAGCCGCCACTGTTACATAAACCGCCCGAAACCCGTCCAGCGTAAAATGAAGCCCCAATCCGCAGATGCCCGAAGCATCAAAACTTTCCGGAACCCATGAGCTCCCCGGCGCACCGGAGCCTGACAACAGAAACAGTGCAAGAACAAACTCCGACACTGCTACAAAGTCCGCCAGGTAATCGCGGAATCTCTCATTCTTCGTACCAGCCGCATAACAGAGCAGGCCGCCAACAAATGGCCAGAATACAAGGACTGCCAGCGCAATATTTACATTCATCTTCTCGTCCCTCCTTCTACTGCATCACTGCCGCAACCGACTCCAACGCCTGAATCACAGGCTGCGGGTGCAGGCCAAATACGAGCATCGCCACTGCAAAGATTACCAGCGGCAGTATCATCATCCAGTTCGGGTCCTCTACCTCCCGAATCGTATCATAATCAAAATCTTTCCCTGGAAAGAATGCGCGTACACAGATCGTCATCATATACATAGCCGTGAGCAAAGCGGAAACGAGAAGCGCCGCCACGCCCACATACGCCAGCGTATTCTGGCTCTCCACCGCCGCCTTCGCCAGATTCCATTTACTGATGAACCCGCAAAGCCCAGGCACGCCCATAAGCGCAAAACCGGAAATAGCAAAGATGATAAATACCTTCGGCATCTTCCTTCCAAAGCCATCCAGCTCATGCACATAATTCTTTCCCGTCTTATAGATTACCGAACCCGCACAGAAGAACGAGCATATTTTCATCACCGCATGAAATACCATATGGCACAGCGCCCCCACCAGGCCAAGCGGCGTCATCAGCACTGCGCCAAACAGGATATACGACAGATTGCTGACCGTAGACCAGGCAAGCCGCCGTTTGATATGCGTCTCTTTCAGGGCGCGGCTGCAGCCGTACACAATCGTGAAAATCACAAGCGCCATTACCACATACTGCGCCCAGCTCCCTTTTAAGATATCCGTACCAAAACTATAATATGTCACGCGCATAATGGTAAATGCACCTGCCTTAACCACCGCCACCGCATGGAGCAAGGCTGTTACCGGAGTCGGCGCCGCTCCTGCTTTCGGAAGCCAGGCCGAAAACGGCCACATAGCTGTCTTTACTGAAAATCCGCAGAAACATAATACATAAATAAACAACAGCAGATTCGTCTTATTCCCTACTGCCGCCATATCCAGCACACCGCCCGGAACAAATACCGAGGTCGTCCCGTAAGTAAGGATAAAAATCATCCCGATAAACGCGAACGCCGCGCCCCCCAGAGAATAGTACAGATATGTACGGCTTGCCAAAATCGCCTCCCTTGACAGGGTATGCATAATCAACGGCAGCGTCACCAGCGTAAGCATCTCATAGAAACAGTACATCGTCACGATATCCTCCGCCAGCGCAATCCCAAGGGTCACTCCGTAGGTAATCACATAAAACATGAAGAAAAACTTCTCATGTCCTTCATGCTTCATATATTCAAAGGAGTACAGGGTCGCCAAGGGCCAGAGCGCCGCCAGAATCGCCGTAAATACCGTCCCCAGGCCGTCCAGCCGGAAACTGAGGCTCAAGTCTCCCGTAAAACGGAACAGTACCACCGGTTCATCCGGCTGATTCAGCAGCATCGCGAGCACCAGCGCTGAGTTCAGCAGCACGACACTTTCGATGTACACCATCATCTGTGTCCTGGTCTTAAAAGGAATCAGAGAAACCAGCGCGCCAGCCAGCATAGGCAGCAGCACAACAATCACCATAATATTTGCATTCATTTTCTCTCCTCCTCTACATCAATGCTTCTGCAATCCGGCTGACGTACTGAATCAGCGGATTCGGGAAAACACCCAGCAAAACCGCAGCAGCCGCAAGCACTGCCAGCGGAAACAGCATCCCGGGCTTCGCCTCCTGCTTCTCCGCCGAGACGGCTTCCCCATGTCCCGGAAAGAAGCCCTTCATGGTAACGGGAAGCAAATACCCCGCTGTCAAAAGCGCGCTGATTAACAGCACCACGGGGCCCAGCCATCCGAAAATCCCCACGCCTGCTTTTAGCGCCCCTTGCGCCAAATACCATTTGCTGATAAACCCGCTCGCCGGAGGAATCCCTATCAGCGCCAGGGAAGCAAACGTATAGCACCAGAGCGTCCCGGGCATCCTCTTTCCAATCCCGTCCAACTCTTCCACCCGGCTTTTCCCGCACTGGAAAATGAAAATTCCGGCAGTCAGAAACAAGGCGCACTTGATAAACGCATGAAATACTGTATGAAGCAGCGCCCCCGTCACCGCGACAGGCGTAAGCAGCGACAAACCAAATAAAATGTACGAAATCTGGCTGACCGTAGAATAAGCCAGCCGTTTCTTAAATACCGGTTCCCGAAACGCAAGCAGCGAGCCCATAAAGACTGTCAGCAGCGTCAACGCCATCCACACTGCCTGCACCCAGGTTCCCCGCAGGAAATCTGCGCCTACGGTATAGTAAACCACGCGGATTACCGCCAGTACGCCAGCCTTTACGATAATACCGGAAAGCACTGCCGATGCCGGAGAGGGCGCTACCGGATGCGCCGCCGGAAGCCATGCGTGGAGCGGAAACATGCCCGCTTTCGCGCCAAAGCCAATCAGCATCGCAAACACCGCAATCAACAGGATTCCCTCATTTCCCGCCGCAAGCGCCAAGTTCAGGGAACCTCCCGCCACAAAGCTCAGCGTGCCGCAATATTTATATAGAAAGAAAATTCCAAATAACCCTAAATATGCGCCGCACATAGAATAAAACAAATATTTCAGAGCCGCCATAATCGACGCTTTCGAGCCGTTGTGCAGTACCATCGGCATGGAAGTCAAAGTCATCAGCTCATAGAATAAGTACAGAGTCACCAAATTTCCCGCAAAATCCAATGCTATCAATACCCCATATACCAGAAGATAGACGCCGAAAAACCTCTTCTCGTTTCCCTCATGCTCCATATAAACAAAAGAATAAACTGCCACGAGAACCCATACGATACTCATAAAAGAGGCAAACACACTGCCCAGCGCATCAACCTGGAAAAAAACAGGTATATCCTCCATCAAATAAAACAGCGTCACACTCCCTGTTCCGCGCCACGCAATCCAAAGCGCAGCAGCGGCAGAAACCGCGAGCACTGCACCTGAAAACAGATGCACGCTTTTCCGTTTCTTTTCATCCGTCTGTCCGTATTTTATATGTTCATAAAAAGAAGACGCCAGCAATACAATTCCTGCAAGCGACGGCAGAAATATCGGTAATAAAATCAGCCAATCCATGATATTTTCCTCCTATGCAAACATATTTAATCCATTTTCAATCAAACGGATAATCGGTTCAGACGACAACCCTAAAAACAAGTTCAATACGATAAAGCAAATCAGGGCGAAAGACTTCGCCGGCTCTTCTGTCATTTTCACCTGCTTAAACTGCTTCTTCTCCAGAACTGCCTTTTTTTCAGGTGTGTACAGCCGAATCACTGTTTTCATAAAATACACTGCATTCAGCACGGTACTAATCGCCAGGGCAATCAGCGTTGGCAGCATTTTTGCCGTATTTTCCACGCCCACGCCCGCCTGGGCAAACAAAAGCTTCGAAATAAACCCGGAGAATACCGGAATACCTACCATAGACAGAGAACCTACCGTAAATGCAATGCCCGAAAGCTTATTCCGGTAACCCGCGCCTGTCAAATCAAAGAAATCCGTGCTGTCTCCTGATACCTCCGTAATCCCGGAAACCGCTACGAACAGCAGCGCTTTTGTAGCCGCATGGGATACGATGTGATAGATGCTCGCCACGATACCCGCCGTAGTCCCAAGCCCAAAGCCCATATAGATATAGCCAATCTGCGCAATCGAAGAGTAAGAAATCATCCTGCGGATATTACTCTCCTTAATCGCGCTGACAGAGCCCATAATCATTCCTACGATACCAAATACAAACAGCACATTGATTACCTTGCTGTCCCGCACAATGTCAAATCCTATGACACGGTAGAAAATCTTTACCAAAAGGAAAATATATCCTTTCGAAACCAGGGACGACAGGATAGACGCAGAAGAAAGCGTGGAGTATCCATAAGCATCCGGCAGCCAGCTATGAAACGGGTACAGCGCACTTTTAATAGCAATCCCGACGGACATCAGCCCCACGGCAACCAGCAGAGGAATATGATAACTCCCGTTTGCGTGGATAAGGGCTACCTGCTCCCGGATATTACTCATCAGCAAATGTCCTGTCAAATCATACAAAAAGCAGATTCCCAGCAGAAGCAGACCGGAGCCGAGCAGGCTCATAATCATATAACGCGTCGCCGCCACCAGAGTCCGTCCATTTTGCCGTATCATAATCAGCCCGCATGCAGAAATCGTATTGATTTCTACAAATACATAAGCCGTAAACAAATCGTTCGTATAAATCAGCGCCAGCAAAGAGCTCAGCAGCAGGTTTACCATAATATAGTAAAGATTCTGCTTGGTGTCCTCAATCTCCTCCTCACGCTCCCGGATTCCTCCCAGCATACAGAGCAGCATAATCACACAGAAAAATACTGCCATAACCGCTTCCAGCACGCCTACCCGTATTTCATTTCCCCAGGGCGCCGGAAAATGCCCCATTGTATAGACATATTCCTGCCCGGTCCCCAGCACAAATCCCAGCACTGCCGCCGACATGCCGCCAATGATAACGATCACCGCTGCATTTACCCATTTCGCTTTCCTGCCGCTCAGTATCGAGCACAGGGGGCCGGAAAACAAAGAGAGGATAATCGACATAAACGGAAAATTCTGTACAAATGCCATTACAGCCCCTCCTTCCTGAGCCTCGTAGAGATTTCATCCAAATCCAGCGTATGGTATCTGCGGTACAGGCGGATGGTCAGAGACAGCATCAGCGCCGTCACCGAAACAGACACTACGATACCTGTCAGCACCAGCCCGCTCGGAATCGGATTTATGTAGGCTTCCACGCTCTGCACGCCATCCGTGACAATCGGGGCTTTCCGCCCGCCGATAAATCCTTTCAGCGCCAAAAACAAATACATTGCCGTATCCATGATGTTTAGCCCGATAATCTTCTTAATCAGGTTCTTCTGCAGAAGCAGGTTGGAAAATCCGATTCCGAAAAGAATCATCGCCACTGCTTCCCCGTAGTTATTGAAAAGATTTCCCAAGTTCATATCAGTACGCTCCTTTCCTGAACATGACATAAAACGTGTACATCGTCCCGGCAACCACCAGTCCTACGCAGATGTTCAGAATCAAAATCAGGCCGCTGCTTAAGATCGCTCCCGGTGTTCCCAGCGGAATCATACTCTCAATATGGTTCGCACCTGTATAGAACGAATAGCTCTTTGCCAGCGCATAACATGCCAGCGCACAAAAACTCAGCCGTTTATACGTCTTTTCATGAAAGAACCTCTCCGTCTTCGCAAACCCGAATGCATTTACATACAAAATCAGACCCGCTCCAATCACTGCGCCCCCTGAGAATCCGCCTCCGGGCCCCAGATGCCCTCCGAGAATTACATAAATACCGAAAATCACAATCGGCGGCACCAGAATCCTCGCTACTGTCTGGAGAATCACGTCATTTTTTGGTTCGTAAATACGGTCTTCCTCTGCTTCATAGCCTATACCGTGGCTTCCTTTTTTGCTCTTATCCAAACGCAGCAAAATCAGCACGGTACAAGTGGCAATGAACAACACATGAGACTCGCCCAGCGTATCAAACGCGCGGTAATCCAAAATCATTCCCGTAACAATATTTACAGCCCCCGTCTCCTGAAGGCCATTTTCAATATAGCGCGCCGCCACTTCATTATTTACCGGATTCCCAGGATTTCCAAAGGCCGGAAGCCCCGACACTGCCGCCAGGAGCATAACCACCAGGCAAATACAAAACAGAACGCTGGCTACCCGGTAAAATTTCCGAAAAACCCGCACCTCCGTGTTACCTGCCGTATCATAGATGCGCTCCCGCAGCTCCTTCCTGTCTTCTGCCCGCCGTTCCAGCGTTTCCTTATCCTCAGAAAATGCCTTCTGAGGCTTCATTTCCACTGTATTTAAAAAGGGATCCCTCGTCCCGTCAAACCACTGCTTCATCCGATAGGAACGGGTCTTCTCATATTTTTCCTGAGATACTTTCTTACTCATCTTTCTTCTCCCCCTCCTTCTCCTCTGCTTTCATAATCGCGTGGATTTTTTTCAGTGTGACAAAGAAAAGCACGCTCGTCACTCCCGCGCCCACAGCCGCCTCCGTAATCGCCAAGTCCGGCGATTCCAGCAGAATCCATATAATCGACATCACCAGGCTGTAAGACATATACACCAGAATCGAATTTAAGAGATTTTTCGACAGGCTGACCGATATGGCGCACACCAGCAGAAAGCCCAGCAAAATGTACATAAAAAGCTGCATATCATCCATCCTCCCTTTCTATCGCTTTCTCAGGCGTCTCCTCAACGAAATTCTTCTCTCCCTGCTTTCCCAATATAATTTCCTTATAGTGCGCCTCCTTTTCCTCATCCGTCGTCACTTCCAGACGCGAAATCAAATGCGAGGACACCGGAGAAGCAAACCACAAAAACACAATCACAAACAGCAGCTTCAGCGAAGTAAAATTCCATCCGCTCATCAAAATCAGCCCGAGCAGCGAAAAGCCTATCCCCAGCGTATCGCCGATTGCCGCTGCATGCATACGGTTCAGGATATACTTAAAGCGGAACACGCCAATCATTTCAATCACAAAAATCCCCAGCCCGCACAGCATCAGCACCGCCCCTGCCAGAAAACGAACCCATTCAAGCACCGCCATTTTTCTCTTCCTCCTTCTTCTGCTGGTAAACTCCCATATAAACCTTTGTCACTACGATGACCGCAAGGAAGCTGATCATCGCATAGATCAGGCAGATATCTGCAAGATACCCCTCCTCCAGCATCAGCGCCAGAATCGCAATAATAACCATGACCATCGTACCCATCATATTAACTGCAACAAGGCGGTCTGCCACCCGCGGACCGATAATCGCACGCACAAGGCACAGCACCAGCATCACCGCAAGAAAAATCAGAGCCGCTGTAAAAAATACATGATATGCCCCCTCAAGCCCCGGTATTCCTTTTCCCATCTTCTCAATCCTCCTCTAACTCAGAAAGCAGTTTCACAAACACAGAATCATCAATTCCATCCGCCAGGCTTTCATCCAGGCAGTGGACCACATATTCCGCCCCCTGCAGATGAACCGTAATCGTCCCCGGCGTCAGCGTAATCGCATTCGCCAGAAACGCCCGAGCTGCCGGAGTTTTAAGATTCGACTGAAACCTTATCAACGCTGGCTCTATTTCCTCCCGTTCCGACAGAATCATCGGAATCACCGTAAAATTCGCCTTCACAATTTCAATAATAAGTACGCATACATAGCGCAGAAACTTCCCAAGCTTCTTTAAATTACTTATTTCCAGCGCCACACTGTAATCCATAAACTTACACGTAAACGCAAACACCGCCGCCGCAATCACAATCCCAAACAGGCAGATTTCCAGCGTGAAATTTCCATTAAAAATAACCCATAGTAAAAAGTATAAGAAATACATACCCTTTCCCCTCCATAACCAGCTATTTTTTCCTATCTCAAAACCGTTCTGATTATAACTCTTTCTATATATTTATTCAAGTTTAAAAATCGCCAAATTTCCCGCCGCCTTCCACAATTCCTCTACAATTCAATCACCCACTCTGTCTTTCCGCTGCTACTCCTCCTTATAAGCAGTCCTTCCTTAATCTCCATACTGTTTGTATTATTATCATCAAAAATACGTGACAGCTCTTTCTCACACCTTTCCAGAGCTTTGTCCAGATTCCTTTTCTGCTTCCGCAGTTCAATCAGTTTTTCGTTCGTTTAAAATTGCAGGAGCATCCCGTCTCCGCCGAAAGCAAAAATTTTTTAAAAGATTCCATATCTCCTCGGCATTGAAATCATCTAATGCCTATAAGAAAAAAGGCATTCCCGTTATTGAGGTTTTTCAGTATCTTTTTCTGCTGGTTTTTTCTAACAGGAGTATGTATATGAGCCTGAACACTGGACGAAATACTCCCGGATTTGCTAAGGATACTGTGTATCGGTTCATGAAGATGCTCCAGATTAACTGGATACGTTTTACAACTCTGTTGGCTTCCCGGATTATCAGAGATGCGATCGTCTCCTTGGACTCAGAAGACCGTGTAAATGTATTCATCATTGATGATTCTATGTTCGAACGCAATCGTTCTAAAAAAGTAGAGCTTCTGGCAAAGGCTTACGACCACGCAAACCACTGATACCGTTTTGGATTTCGTATGCTTACACTTGGATGGTCAGATGGAAGCTCTTTTCTTCCCGTGAACAGCATTTTTCTCTCGTCTGAAAACAAAAAGAACAGGGTCAATGAAGCAGTGGAGGTTGATAAGCGGACTGCCGGGTACAAACGGAGGCTGCTTTCCATTCAAAAAGGGACACAGGCCATGCTTGAGCTTTTAAGAACTGCTAAGAAAGCGGCTGTTCCGGCAAAGTATGTCCTTTTTGATAGCTGGTTTTCTTCTCCAAGCACCCTCCATGCTGTAAAGACGATCGGTTATGATGTCATTGGTATGGTGAAAAAGACTCCCAAAATGTTCTTCCGATACAATGGGGAAGATATGTCCCTGATTACAATCTATAACCGGAATAAGAGGAAAGAATATTTATGCCTTATCTCTACAGATACAACTCTGGATGAAAATGAAATCATCCGTATTTATGGCAAGCGCTGGGATATTGAAGTTTTCTTCAAGGTATGCAAAAGGTGCATAGGCAAAATCTATGTGCGAAGTTTGAGTTATTAATTCTATTTAACCTTGTCAATTCTATTTTTTATCTTTACCACGATGATTTTTCCAGAAAAGAAAAAGAAGTCCATTGTTTATGCGATAAGACAGCTCGCGAGCGGAAAGGCTTATCATACCCCGCCTTATATGTAATACCTACACTATAACAGATATTGTGATAAAGGGAAGAAACTATAGAATTATGCCAAACTGCATGATATAATGATTCCGTTACCGCCCCTAAACTGGTGACAGAAAGGGGGTGTCTTACTTGGAATTATTCGTATCCTTTATTATCTCTGTCATGGCAGGCATAGTCGCCTACTATGTATGCAAATGGTTAGACAGTGACGAATAGCCGGTAACTAGCCTATGGCCATAAACCCTGCCATTCCAAAATAGGGAATAGAAAAGCCCCGGTGCTGCAACACTGGGGCTTTTTGCCGTCCTACATGGACTATTCATATCCTTTTGCCTACTGGCATTATAGCATATGCAGATTTTCCTCGCAAGATACATTTTAGAAAAATGACATCCATCCTTTGTAAAGTCTTTTGCTTTCCATGCCTTCATACGCTGAATCAGCATAGCGGTCTGTTTGCCGCCTTCAACTTCTTCCGACGTGTTGTCTGTCATACTGTTATTGTTTAACGGTTCATAGTCATCAATACTAATTGGCTTGCAGAAAGGCAGCGTCGCTACATTTCCTTTCGCTCCAATTAAGTCCATGATTGTATCGTCGTCCTGCAAAATGCCGGGCGCGATAATTGCATTACTCCATGTGGGCTGTTCTGCCATGTAATCCGCAAATACTTCCGGGTCAGAGACAAGACCGCCAAATGTTCCTGCTCTTGGCATCTGTTATTCTTCTTTTCTCATTCTCTCGTAGGCCGCAGGGTAGGACGCTTTCAGCTTCATGCGCTCGTCAGGGCTCATGGATTTTCACCATTCCGCTGCCGTTGGCTGTGTTCCGCTGTTGAGTGGTCCTGTGAACGGCTTCGCCCGTTCTGCTTCAAGCTACTCCTGCTTCTCGTCAACGAATACCGAAGTGTCTTTCTCCTTCATCTGCGCCAGCAAATAGCGTATCCGGAAAGCCGTCAGACGGATTTGAACCGAAACATTCCAGATTACGAATCGGGTACTCTACCAATTGAGTTATAACGGCAGAAGTGCGGAATCGAACCAATAATAGTACGGAATCGCTTTTGGTTATTGCTGACAGTTCAGTTTGATGTGTGCTGGCAAGAAAGGATAACAACGACACGCGCCCTGCGGTGGGGAGTTGACCCCCACTATTCCCGGTACTCGCCCGCAGCATTGCCAATTATGCTATCACAGGTACTTTTGCAAAAGTATGTCCGGCATTGTTCAGATGAGCACCAATACTTGACCTTTCTGGTGATTAAAAATAACTCACTATTACTCTATGTAGGAATAAATCCGTTCCACCTCATCTCTTGCAAAAGCTCTGGCCGTGAATTCCAGGGGCTGGTTCTGATAAGCATCGTAACCGTTTATATCAGGAGCGATATACCCTTACTCTTTAAGTTCTGAAACATTAGTAATATGTAACTCCTGCAAGGCTTTTTTGAACTGTATGGAATCGTAGTGCTCTTGAATATCGGTTTTCATAAGTATTCCTTTTTAATGTATTTGGATTAATGAAATTATAACATTCTTCTTTTTACAAACAAAGAGAGAACTGGTTTATATTTTGACCAGTCCTCTGTACAAAGAAAGATATGTTATCTTGACTTTTATCATTCACAAAGGCACAATCGCAACTTTATTCTTAAATATGTAAAAGTTATTTACTATTTTTAATCCCCATCCTTATCTTGAACAGGAGCAATTTTGCCTCGCCCAATCATCTTATTTAGTCTATCTCTGTCCCAAAGTTTTACGCCCAAAGCCTTTGCTTCTTCTATAGCTTGTGGAGTAAAATTGCGGTTTGTCATGACCACTGCAATATCCCTGTGATAAAAGCCTTTTCCAGCAATCGCTTGCTGAACTGCATCATTTCCAATTGGCTTATCATATCTTTTACATTGGATAGCATATGTAATATCATCTTTTTCCGCAAGTATATCTATTCCATGATCACCGCTCCCTTGAGTTACTTCCACATTTTCAAAACCATTTTTTCTAAGGATATCAGCGCAAAAATGTTCAAATTGATGTCCGCCCATATCATCAAAATTTCTTGTCATACTCTGTTTATAGTTGGCAGATTCATTTTTTGATAGAAGTATTTTCAATTTATCAGCAGTAGAAACTTCTAATAATTCCCCTATTATCCCCAACGATAGACTTTTTAATGAAAATCTTGAAAACAGGATAAAATATATTCCCACCATATTGGAATTCATAAAAAGTCTTTCTAATGGTGTAGATATGTATTTTAAAAATTCGTTTGCTTCATTGACAATACATATTATTCTCGGAAGTGTGTTCTCTGCTGTCTTTTTATTAAAAGAATCAATATTTTTTACTCTGTTATCAATAAACTTATTTATTGACCGATAAAACTCATCTCTATCAGTAGTCTTGTTTGCTATATTGGCCAGTTCGTTAGATCTTTTAAGCTTTTTTTCAACTTCTAAGATGGATAGATTCTCGTGCAGTATATTATAATTTTGTTCTTGGTTTTTCGTTTTAAAGCCATCTATAAATTTTTTTATAAAAGCCATTTTTGTTGCCTCCTCATTTGTTGAGCCATACTGACGAACATACCACATTCCTTTTGTAAGTGCAGCAAAAATATTATAACATTCCTTTTTGAAGAAATCTGTGTTTTGGAGAAATTTGTGAAAGCATTCCAATCAGTTCTTCCTGTCCTGTTCATTTCATGTTATACATTTATTACAGGTTTTTCTTTCCCTTATTTTTGCCCTTATGAGGGTTCGTGACATGAGGAAAAAGGATATAACACAAGGGAAAGTCTAAGGGCAAATTCACTTGCTATAAATTTAGCATTTTCAAGGGTTTGCGTACTTTTTGGAGATAAGGATATAACAGTTAATAAATGCTATAAAAAGTGTCTTATCAGAATTCCGGTTTTTCTATATATTTCTCTACAAAGTAATCCAACATCATAACCCTGCGGAATGCCGCCTGAAATATGGCTTCTGAGCGGAACTCCCTCAAATATTCTCCTTGGAACTTCAAACAGAGCGGCGTATGAAAAATCAGCATACTTTTACACCCCTGCCGTTTCAGTGCTCTAATTCTTTTTCCAAATAAGCCCCCACTGTCTCAATTCGATAATTTTTCATATGAGCCGTCTGGTTCTCCAAAATTTTCTCTTCCCCTGCCTTGAAATCTGTCCGCGCATTCTCACACTCCAAAAGATACCCAATACTGTCATCTCCCTGCATAAACGCCGGCTTCCGCTTCATACGTGTATATACCGTGCTACGCACAATACATGCTTCTTCAAACGAACAGTTTTTGCAATCCCTCATCCCAATGCAGTTCTGCCTCAGCAACATTTCCCCCATCCCACCGCGCAATGCAGATACTTTCTCCTTGGGCAGTATGGAATCCTCTGACAATACAAGTATAAATTTTAATCTTATGTATGGTATCTGGAATCGTTCTTCCACGGCATATTCCATATCTATAAACCACCTTTTTCCCCAAAAGCCTCCGCCATCATCATCGTCCGCGCCGCCCAATTCGTATGAACCTTATATTCATTCATCCTTTCACTGGCGGAGCTTCCCGCCACCAGAAATCGGGAGTCCGCATCCCACCCCAGGATTTGCCTGGCGTCGTCAAAATCTTCCCGTGATACCTGATAAGCCTCGTTTACAAGCTCTATCTGTTTCGGATGTATGACCGTCTTTCCCACAAATCCACACAGCCTGTCGTCCTCCAGCTCCTGCCGAAGCCCGCTTTCCCAGCCCGGGCCGTCGTAATATTCCCATACAGGGCCTGACACTACATAATCCCTTCCATACACGGTAATGATATCGGAAAGAATGCCCGCGATCGGATGGATTTTATGGATAGACTCATTGCTGTGCCGCCGAAATCCAAATACATTGCACAAATCGTTTCCTCCCACCCGGATATTGAGCACCAGCTCCTCCGCCTGATCAAGTTTTTCTTTTAATTTATACAAAATATCGTACCTGTCCCTCAGATTAATCAATGACGGACTTTCAAAAATCGGCATCATATAAACCGGACTTTTCACATTTTCATTCACACGGCGCATCGCCTGTATATATGCGTCTGCATTGTCCAGGGAAAACTTAGGGAGAATAAATCCATTGATAATCTCCGACACCTTCCCAAGCATTTTCATCAGGCGGACAATCTGTTCTGCCTCCCTCACCCTGATAAAAATCCGGGGCAGGTAAAATACTTTCTTTTGGGATGAGCGATAAATCTTTTCCAGGCTTCCCCGCATCATCTCCTCTGCCTCTTCTACGCAGTCATCCCCTATCGTGTCCTCCAGACACAGCGCCAGAGAAAATTTATCTCCAAATTTCTGATTAATGATAGATTCCGCGATACCTGCACGGTTTGCAGGGCAATACAAAAGCGCGCCCACGCTATAATACTTTACTGCATTTTTCATCTGTCTTCTCCCTTATGTATCTGCCATTTTCTTAATCAGCCCGCAGCATTTATAGTGCTTTAGAGGATAATACTCTATCGGCACCTGCTTCTCAGCAGCAAGCCTTCTGATGTGCGCCAACTGCGCATCCTCCCTGTACTGTTCATCCATCAGAATCTTCCATGGAACCCGGCGCAGAAGCACCCTGGTCGTCTCGCCGATTCCGGGCTTTATGAGGTTCACGTCATTTATCCCGAAAATATTCGCCAACTCCCTGACTTCTTCGGCGCCGCTCCCTTCTTCTATCTGCTTTTCCTGCCGCTCTGAATATGTTCCATATGTAAAATGTGCTTCAATGGCGTCAATAAATTCATATGATAAATCTGCATTCCGAAGCTCACCGTAATATACCGCCCCATGAAAATCATCTTTCCCTATAATATCCTCCCGAAGAAATGTCCGGCTAATCAAACCGGACACTGTACAGTTCAGGCACGAGCTGGGAATCAGGATATCCTCATGAGTTCCGCACAGCTCTGTAATGCCTGCCGGGTCAGCCGCCGCTGCCAGCTCCGCAGATACGCCCTTATATTCCGCCAGCGCTTTCTGCAGTTCCCCGAGAATCGCCCCTTTTCCAATCCATCCGTCCACAAATAAAAGCTGCGCGGGTTCGTATCTCTCCAAAAGATACCGCATCGCATTGCCGTCAATTCCTCTGCCCCGGATAATCGAAATCGCATAATGCGGGACTTCTATCCCATACTTTTTCCTGATAAAATGCTTCACCAGAATCCCAATCGGGATTCCCGCCCTGGCTAAGGAAACGAGAACTACACGTTTCCCCCGCCTTTCCATAATTTTATCCGACAGGTTTCCCACCGCTGCCGCCGTAGGCTCTGCAAACCTCGCAAGCGCCTCTTGATAAACTTCCATATATTTCTCCGTCGGAACATATTCAATAGGAAGCATCTCACAGTAATGCTTCCCCGCCTGTATCAGCTTTTCCCTCTCCTCCGTAGGGCTGGGCTTCACCAGCCCCGTAATATCTTTCAGCAGCAGCGTTACATCTTCTGCACGGTAAGAACTCTGCATCCCCTTCTCCCTTTCTGTATCATTTTCCTGTCTTCCTTTTTGAATCATATTTTCCTTTTTTCTAAAAAGTTTGATGCCCCGCTGCTTGCGGCGGGGTCTTTGACTCTTTTCAGCACCATCTTACCAGAAAAACGTCCTGATTCCCGCAGGATTTCAAAGCATTCACGAGCGTATCTACGCCCCTTCCTCCATCTCGCGCATCCGTAAGAATCAACACAGCGTCATACTTGTCCAGCTCATAAATAAACGTCCTCCGCCCTGTCTCATACAGACTCTCCAATTCATACCGCCCGTGAAGAGGGTACTCCTCCTCACTGCTGACCGCGATCGGGCTGCGGGTAGTGGAATGGCATCTCACAAAAATCCCCTGTTCTTCCATTCTCTCCGCCACATACAGCGCCGGATACATAAACTCTTCTGTTCCCAGTACCAAAACCCGCTTCTTATCCACAAAGAAGTCTGTTTTTTCAATTGTTGTCCACAATTCCCCGCAGGCTTTTCGGTATTCCCGTGCCTGAACGCACCTGCGGGCATCTATTTTCCCATTTACCCGAAGCTCCGTCACGACAGTCTTTTGCTCATCCTTCGCAAAGTATTGTCCATCTCCACGATAATTTTCAGCAATTTGTGTATAACCCCTGTGGTCTGTCTTTACCAGATAGTGTACCGGAATCTCCCGCTCCCTATAAATTTCCAGGGCTTCCTCCTGCATCCCATTCAACAGCGACGCCACCGCAAATGCTGTCTTCCCCGGATACTCCGCCGCCAGAAGATTTACAATCTTCAAAATCGTATTCCCGGTAGTTACTTCATCCTCCACAAATACAATCCTGTCTATCGCTTCTATCCTTCCGTCAAGCTCATTCCTAACCAGCTTCTGCTCTGTAGCATGGCTATGGGATTCCGAAAAATACAGATACTCCGCACCTGAAACATCCTCCCGGGTAGTCTGTATATATAAAGTATCTAACTCCGTGGCAAGCGCCGCCCCAATCGCCGTAGCCGTCTCCGCAAACCCTACAAGAAGCAGACGTTCCCCAGCATATGCCTCCCGAACCTGGGCGGCAAGCTCCGAAAACATCTGAAATGCCTCCTTTGGTCTTACCGGGATATGCTTTCCCTGCAGACGATTCACCACCAGGTATTTTCTCTTTGTATTATTTTCCCGTTTCGCTATTCCTACCAGTTGCTTTTTTTTGTACATGCTTACCTCTTACTCCGATTTTTGTGAATATCTTCTATCTTCTTTTCCATATTTTATCATGTTTTCTACACTCTGTTAATTCGTCCAAAATGGACTGTAACTTCTCCCCAGCATATACTTACCCTTTGCTCCCATTTTGTAGATATTCTGCAAGCTTTCGAATCAACCCGATATCCGCCGGAAGCCAGTCCACACTGTCCAACTGATCCCATTTCAGCCATCTGGCGTCCTCATGCTCTTTCAGCACCAGCTTTCCCGAAATCACCTTGCAGATATAACAGTCCATCGACAAATGAAACGCCGGATAATCATACTCCACTGTATCAAAAAGTTCTCCAACTTCAATTTCGGTGTCCAGCTCCTCACGAATTTCACGTACCAGAGCAGTCCGGGATGTTTCCCCACCTTCCACCTTACCGCCCGGAAATTCCCAACCGTCTTTAAATTCTCCGTAACCGCGTTGGGTTGCGAATACCATATTGTTATGGATGATGATTGCTGCTGTTACTTTAATTGTTTTCATAGAACCTCCGCCGTAATATACAAATTTTTATGTTTCAACTGTGCTCTTTAAATAATTCAGCAAATCTTCCCTGACTTCCTGGTGCATATGTGCCTTAACCTTCGTAATCTCCCGCATCTTTCCACGGTTATCTTTTTTCTGCCCTGCTTTCGCTTCTATTACATCAAAAAGCCCCATATAGTAAAACTCCGCGCCTTCAGAATCACTCTTCTTTATAAAAAGCCGTCTGCGCTCTGCCGTCAATACCTCTTTCATATAACTGCTGTCCGGTCCCCTTCCAATTTGAGAATCCCACATAAAAGTGTGATTATCCACAAATTCATCTGCATAATCCGGCTTTCCCTCTAAATATTCCTGCCCCGAAGCACTCTCCTGCTTATGATACGTCACAAAAATACAGGCATCGCCGTCAATTCGTCTCATTCCATACATCGTAGAGGACATATCCCTTGTGCAATTCAATAACTGACATACATCCCTGCGAGAGTATTTTTCATAGAGCACAAACACATCTTCCCGCAATTTCCCTGCATACAAATCCTGCATTCTTGCCTGAGAAAGCTCTACTAAATCCTTCATAAAGGAATAAAATGCCGGATGATTCAGCCTTTCATATAAACTCCTCATTCTCCAGATCATCCCCGACTGTGTGCTCTGTACCATTTCAATCTGCGCGTATTTCTTTTGTTCATCGCTTTTACTAACAAAAGAACCCTCCAGATTCGAAACAGCAGAATCTATCTCACGTTCAGATACCCTACTCCCATACTTTCTCTCAATTTCCTCAATGACAAACAATTTGTCAACTTGTCCCCTTTTCATAATCTCCGACAAAATCTCAGCCTCATGAGGACGTTTCCCTCTCGCAACAACTTTCGAAACATATTCCAGCGTCAGGACTTCTTTTTCTGTTAAGGACTCCGTACACTGCTCCCGGTCAACACTCTGCAAAAAATAATAATATGTTTTATAATGCTCCAAAATAAGCAGAGGGTCCACTTCTCCATTTTTATAAAAGTCCATCAGCGTTGGAACCCGTCCCAGCCGATATTTTAAATCACGGTAACTCTTTTTTATTATCGACTTGATTCCCTTCATCTGGTCGATAGAACGAAAAATTTTGTTTTTAGCAATCTCATCAAAATGAATAGTAGACGCCCCCGGAATCACCCGGCATCCTTCCATCACATAGCGGCGCATGTTATCCTTATTGTAGTTTCGCTCACCGGACAACGCAATCGGTATCATAAAATTATTCTCGTAATTCCCTATAAAATCCAATATCACCACGTATTCCTTATCTTCTGCCTTTCGCAGTCCTCTCCCTAACTGTTGGACGAATACAATTGGCGACTCCGTTGGCCGAAGCATAATGACCTGGTTAATCTCTGGAATGTCAACACCCTCATTAAAAATATCCACTGTAAATATATAATCCAGAATATCCTCCCGCCCATCAGATACCAGTCGTTCTACCGCTTCCTCTCTCTTTTCCTGTTTATCTTCACCAGTTAAGGCGAGCGCCCGAAATCCCCTGTCATTGAACTTCTCACTGAGAACTGCCGCTTCTCTTTTCGAACTGCAAAAAATCAGTCCCTTTACACGGCTGCCGCTGAAACCATAAAACGCCGCCTGCTCAATTACATAATCCACACGCGTATCCGATATAAGACAGTTAAAGTCTGCCTTATCCTCCACCGCTTCCCCATCAATCCTCAAATCTGTGATACCAAAATAATGAAATGGACACAGCAGATTTTCTTCCATTGCCTGCTGCAAACGTATTTCATACGCAATATTATGGTCAAACGCCTCAAATACATCAAAATCATCCGTTCGCTCCGGTGAGGCTGTCATTCCCAGCCAGAATTTCGGCTTGAAATATTTCATAATCTCCTGATAGCTGCCTGCTCCTGTTCTGTGAGCCTCATCTATAACAATCACCTGAAATTCGTCCGGCGAAAATCGTTCATGCACTTCCGGTCTTGCCATCATATTCATGGTAGAAAATAAATACTCGGCGTCGTACTCCTTAGAATTTCCGGATAAAAGCCCGAAACTCTTCGTATTCCCAAAGACCTTTTTATAGCTACGGATTGCCTGTTTTGCAATCTGCTCTCTATGTACTAAAAACAAAACCTTTTCTGGATTTTCTTCACGCAGGGCAAACGCAGAGGCATATGTTTTCCCAGTACCTGTCGCCGAAATTAAGAGAGCTTTTTCCTCACCATACTCCCGAAGCTTCTGCAAATTCGCAATAAATCCCACCTGCATAGAATTCGGCTGAAGCGTAAACTCCTCCAACCGAACAACCTCCTGCTTCCTTGCAATTTCCTTTTGCTTCCTGATTACTTTATTTCGAACATAGCTTTCCGAATACTGATCAATAAACTTTTCATACGGTAACGCATGCGAGGAATCCCATAACTGCTCAAACTCCGCCAGCACATCCTGTGTGTATTCTCCCTGTTCGGCCGACACGATTTTCGTATTCCACTCCCGGTTTGTTGTAAGCGCACTCTGCGTCATATTCGAACTGCCAATTATAATACGATATAATTCTTCCTTCTTAAAAATGTATCCTTTGGTATGAAATCCTTCCCGTGCTTCCTCCGTTACATACATTTTCAGCGTAATATTCTTTAAGCCAGCAAGCGTTTCCATCGCCTTCGGCTCACTGAAATTTAAATAATCTGTCGTCAAAATCCTTCCGGGAATCCCCCTCTTTTCAAGCTCCTTTAACGTCTGAAGCAGAGGTGTAATCCCTCCCCTCGTAATAAACGCAACACTGATCGCAAATTCATCACACGAAAAAAGCTCATCCTCAATGGATGAGAGAACCTTTTTGCCCTGTCTGTAATCATTCGAGACAAACTGCGGCTTATAAGCCAAGTTTGAGGAAATATTACGATTTATAAATGCAGCTGCAAACCCTTGTTCCAGGAGTTGGTATGTTTCAGTTTCCATATGCCTATGCTCCTAATCAAAAATATATTTATAGAAAATATTCTAAATCCCTTTGAAAGTTCTATGAAAAATGACTCACGAAAACGCCGAAACCCGCTTTCGTGAGTCATTTTTCAACAGCTCAAATTCAGCATCCGTGCACGCACTAATCCCGCTAAAAACCTCCAACGGTTTTTGTCCACTAACTGCATTATATCTATAAATCCTCAAAACGTCAACGGCTTTGCAAAAAGTTACAATGAAGCGACCGCCATGACGATATTTCACGGACTTTGCAGCAAGTGCAAAGTCCTGGGCTGAACTGTTACCTTATTTCCCTACTTTCACCGTTACAGTCACTTTCTTTCTCCCGGAACAAACAATAATCTTTGCCGTTCCTGCTTTTCTCGCAGTGACAACGCCTTTCGCATTGACCGCCGCAATCTTTTTATTTGAACTTTTACATGTTATCTTCTCCTGTGACGTCACCGGGGCAATAACAGGTTCTAATGATATTTTCTTTCCTCTTGTAAGCGACACATTCTTAGATTTCACGGTAACCTTTGTTGTTTTTACCTTTTCTTTCTGCACTTTTACGTTAACCGTCTTTTTCAATCCGCTCGCCAATGTGATTGTCAGCTTCACCCTGCCTTTTTTCTTCTGGGCTTTCAGTTTAAAAGCGCCGTCAGGACTCACCTGCGATACTTTTAAAATCTTCTGATTGCTTGAGCTTACGGAGACAACCGAATCGCCTTTGGCCATGCCTGTCACTTTGAATTTCTTTGTCGCTTGTCTTAGCTGCATCTTCAGGCTTTTTGCCATCAGCTTTATATACGGAGACAGCCGTTTGTCATAGCTGCGCTTTTCAGAACTACCGCATACAGAACATACCCGCTCCTGCCGCTCCTCTGCAAATACCGTTGCATCCTCCGTCGTCTTCCATGAAGTGTTTTGTCAAGTGCTTTTTTGAGTTATTGACGCAAGCCCTTATTAGTGCGGCGGGAAACGGGGCAGGAATAGGGGCGCAAAATGCACCTGTGGACGGTTAGAAGCCGTTTTCGCGTGTGGGTAGTATAAAACCCTTGCTTGGTGGTTTTTCGTGCCTGAAACGCCTTAAAAATCAAGCCTTTTCAAGCCCTATTGCGTAACATTCCATTCTGTTCTTTGGGAGATGTCGGGGGCGCGGGGGCAGAGCCACCGTAAAACCTACCGACAGCCGCCGAAGTAGTGCAGACGGTTTTGCCGTTAGAATGAAGCGGACGAAAGCGGGGGCAGGGTTGTCAAATCCTGTTCCCCGTTTTCGGCGGCGAAATGGCAACGGCAAAAATCCAGACGGTCAAGGGTTTAAGAGTGGAGATTTTTTCGCGCACTTTGCGAAAAAATACTACTCGTCCCTTGACGGTCTGGATAGTCGGAACGGATATAGAGCAGGGGTTGTTTTTGTCAGAGAGGTGTGCTATAATTCAAATATAGTTGGAAAAATTTTTATAGGGGGAGGAATGGGCAATGAGTATAACAAATATAGCTGGCGCAGTCAGCCCGGCAACCACACCCAAAGCAAAGGAAATCAATGATACTTCTTCTTTGGATAGGAAAATAGAGCAGTTAAAAAACAAGCGCATTACAAATATAGAAAAGCATATCGCCCAGTTAGAACAGCAAAAAGGGCAAGAAAGCCGCAATACTTCTTCTAATGACATAAAAAAAAGAGTTGATACCTATGAAGCACAACCGCCGCAACAATCGGCGGGAGTGTATCAAGTTACTCACGATGAAAATGGTCGGAGAATTATTCAAGTAGATGAGAGTTGTGAAACTGCACAGGGACAACCTAAAGCCAAGCCCCAGGACGAGAGCGAAAAACCTAATATTGTAAAGACTACTGTAAACACAGATAAAGTAGATAAGGAGATTGAGAAGTTAAAGCAAACACAAACACAGCTTGAACAGAAAATTGCGGCGGCAAAGGAACCAAAGGAAAAAGAGAAATTAGAGGCACAGCTTGCACAAGTAAATGCCGAACTCAAAGCGAAAGACAATGACACATACCGTCAGCAACACATGGAAATAACGGAACAAAAAGTGGTTTCAAAAGTTGGCGAATAAATTTCTCATTTATCGGGCTAATTCAAAACTCAAAACAGAGCGGCGGGCAGGTGTTGACTATCCCGCCGCCCTGTTTGTTATCGCTCCATATCCTGCTTTCTGCGGGGTTGCTGTTCCCGCTGTTCCTGCCGCAAGATACTGTAAACACTCTTTCTGATTTTCTCCGCTTCTTTCACTTCCTCTTTCAATGCAAGATACCGCTGATTAAGCGTTTTCCTCTCGGCGGTCAGCTTGGTGTATTCTTCTTTCCATGCCTTTGTCGGGATTGTGGTCTTGCCGTTCATCACACCTTTGAGATAATCTTTCGCCGTTGTGAATAGGATTTGCTCGGCTTCGATCAGCGGCTTCTTTCCCTTACACTTGAAATAAATGTCGGCTTGCTCTAAATGCATTTTCAGAGTGGCAAGCCGTCGCTCAACAGGTTTCAGCTTCCCTTGAATATCCAGTTGTTCCCCTATCATGGACTTGAATTTTTCATCAAGCCCCGCCATATCCATAATGCTGTTGGTTTGCAGGAAGTTCAGCATTTTCGCCGCGTCTTTGAGATTATACAGCGATTGCGAATATCCCGCTTTCCCCGCCTGTGCCTTGCGTGACAAAATGCCTTGAATGTAGTCAGCAAGGGTGGGCGGCTCGGTGTTCTCGGCTTCTTCTTTCAACCAGTTTTGCAGTTTGGAGATACGCGCCTTTAACTGCCGCAACTTCTGGTTCGTCACTTCGATTTCGCGGTTAAGGTCGCCGCGCTCGGTGCGGATACCGCGCTTCTCCATAGCGGAAGCGGCAACGCCTAAATGGACGGTGGGTATCTGGTCTATCCCTTGCCGCTCATAACTGCGGTGGTCGATACGCTCCGCGTGTCCGTACTGCTCCAATACCTGATTGCAAAGCCCCGCCCATGCCGCCCGCCATTCCTCGGCTTTGGTCTGCTCGTTCCAGTCGGTAGCGGGAATGGATTTGCATTTGTACTGCCGCTTTTTCGGGTCATAGATTTTATTCCCGTCCCTGTCAAGAATGTACTCCTTTTTCTGCTTCGCTCCCCACTCGCCGCCCTCGTTAAAAGGGCGCATTGTCAGCATGATATGGGCGTGGGGGTTGCCGCCGCCCGTATCATGTAGGCATACATCGGCGCACATTCCCGCCGCCACAAAATGCCGTTTCACATACTCGCGGACAAGGGAAATGCCTTGCTCCCTCGTCAGTTCGCGGGGTAAGGCAATTTCAATCTCCCGCGCAAGCTGGGCGTTTTTCGCTTTCTCGATTTTCTCAACCTCGTTCCATAAAACCGCCCTGTCTGAAAAAGCGGCGGGGGCGTGGTCGGGGAGTAAAATCTCCGTATGGACGACACCGCCCTTATGGGTGTAGTCGTGGGTCATTCCGTCAAACTGGTTTGTGATTTTTTCCCCCGCCCGGTAAGCGGCGGCGGCAACAGCGGATTTGCCTTTGCCGCGGGATATGACTTTGATACTGCAATGGTAGATTGCCACGCGCCACGCTCCTTTCTGCGGGTAACTCCCGCCGTTTCCTTTTGTGCCGGCAGGCACAAAACGCCGTCTGCAAGACCGCACATACCACATTTATGTGGTATATAAGTGCGCCCTTGCTTTTTTAGCAAGGGTATAGGGATAGCCCGTTACCCTTGCGCCGCGCCCCCGTCCGCGTCCCCGCCTGCGCCGCCCTCGCGGGCTGTATGGGCGGTTTTAGCGGTGTGTGGTGTGTTACCCTGTGCCGCCGTTTCCGCGCCCTGTGCGGGGGCTGTGGGGGCGTTCTGGGCGGTCAGTTCGTCCAGTATGCGGCGGCATAGGCGTTTCGTCCTGTCCTTGCGCTCCTGTGCCTTTTGCTCCTGCACAAGCTGTCTGCGCCTGTTTTCAAGCTGTCGGATTTCTTCCTCAATGCTTGTGATTTTTTCGGCTTTGGTCTTTGCCATGCGTCAATCGCTCCTCGTATAATAAGTTTGTAAGCAAGAAAAACAGCTTACAGGCTTATTCTTTTTTTGTTAGACAGAAGGGTAATTC
>NZ_CALPCM010000015.1:0-64925 GCF_943193015.1 Hominisplanchenecus murintestinalis | reverse complement strand
AAAAGCAAAAAACGGCCGCTGCGGTGCAGCGGCCTTTTTTTGCTTTTATTCCATTCTTTACGGTTGAAATCTGTCTGAAAATGCATTATTATATTATACTAAAGCGGCAAAGGGTGGCTTTCATCCTTATTAAATAGTGTTTTTATAGAGAAATCAGTTTTGGAAATGGAGGATTTGTATAATGGGTTACAAGATTACGGTGATTCCGGGAGACGGAATCGGACCTGAAATTGTCAGGGAAGCTGTCAAGGTGCTGGATGCGGCAGGAGAGAAGTATGGCTTCCGGTTAGATTATACGGAAGTTCTGATGGGTGGAGCCTCGATTGACGTACATGGCGTGCCGTTGACGGACGAAGTGATTGCACAGGCGAAAGCCAGTGATGCGGTGCTGATGGGGTCAATCGGAGGGGATGCGGCAACTTCTCCCTGGTATCAGCTGGAGCCGTCCAAACGGCCGGAAGCAGGGCTTCTGAAAATCCGTAAGGAGCTGAACCTGTTTGCAAATTTGAGGCCTGCATACCTTTATAGTGAGCTGAAAGCGGCATGTCCGCTGCGCAGCGATATTATTGGCGGCGGCTTTGATATGATGATTATGCGTGAGCTGACCGGAGGCCTTTATTTTGGCGAACGCTGTACGACAGAGGAGAACGGCGTGCGGAAAGCAAAGGATACGCTGACTTATGATGAAAATGAAATCCGCAGGATTGCGAAGCGGGGATTTGATATTGCCAGGAAGCGCAGGAAGAAAGTAACCAGTGTGGATAAGGCGAATGTGCTGGATTCTTCCAGGCTTTGGAGGGCTGTTGTGGAAGATGTTGCGAAGGATTATCCTGACGTGGAGCTGGAGCATATGCTGGTGGATAACTGCGCGATGCAGCTGGTGCGTGACCCGAAGCAGTTTGACGTCATTCTGACGGAAAATATGTTTGGAGATATTTTATCTGACGAGGCCAGTATGGTGACCGGGTCTATCGGGATGCTTTCTTCTGCAAGCTTGAATGAGACAAAGTTTGGGCTGTATGAGCCAAGTCATGGCTCAGCGCCGGATATTGCAGGGAAAGATTTGGCGAATCCGATTGCCACGATTCTTTCGGCTGCTATGATGCTGCGTTTTTCATTGGATTTGGATAAGGCGGCAGACGCTATTGAAGCGGCAGTGAAGCAGGTGCTGACAGAAGGATACCGCACAGGGGATATTTATTCCGAAGGATGCAAAAAGGTAGGGACTGTGGAAATGGGAAGCCTGATTGCAGAAAGGGTTTAAATGAGGAGGTATATATATGAAAAGTGATAACGTAAAAAAGGGAGTGCAGCAGGCTCCGCACCGTTCCCTGTTTAACGCGCTGGGCATGACAAAAGAGGAGATGGAACGGCCTCTGGTGGGAATTGTCAGTTCGCATAATGAAATTGTTCCGGGGCATATGAATCTGGATAAAATTGTAAATGCAGTGAAGCAAGGCGTAGCTATGGCTGGCGGGACGCCGATCGTATTTCCGGCGATTGCGGTATGTGATGGTATCGCTATGGGACATATCGGCATGAAATATTCTCTGGTGACAAGGGATTTGATTGCAGATTCCACAGAAGCGATGGCGATGGCGCATCAGTTTGACGCGCTGGTAATGGTGCCGAACTGTGACAAGAATGTGCCGGGGCTTTTGATGGCGGCTGCACGCATCAATGTTCCTACCGTATTTGTAAGCGGAGGGCCGATGATGGCGGGGCATGTACAGGGGAAGAAAACAAGCCTTTCCTCCATGTTTGAAGCAGTGGGATCTTACAGCGCAGGCACGATCAGCGAAGAAGAACTGGATGAGTTCGAGTGCAAGACATGTCCCACTTGCGGTTCTTGTTCCGGTATGTATACAGCAAACAGCATGAACTGCCTGACAGAAGTTTTGGGAATGGGGCTTCCAGGCAACGGAACGATTCCGGCAGTCTACTCTGAGCGTATCCGCCTGGCGAAACATGCCGGAATGCAGGTAATGGAAATGTACAGGAAGAATATCCGACCTTTGGATATTATGACGGAAGAAGCTGTCCTGAATGCTCTGACAGTAGATATGGCTCTGGGATGTTCTACAAACAGTATGCTGCATCTTCCGGCGATTGCTCATGAGATTGGCATGGATTTTGATATTACATTTGCGAATGAAATCAGTGCAAAAACCCCGAACCTCTGCCATTTGGCTCCGGCAGGTCCTACATATATGGAGGATTTAAATGAGGCGGGCGGTGTGTATGCTGTTATGAATGAATTAAATAAAAAGAATCTCCTGCATACGGAATGTATAACAGTGACAGGGAAAACAGTTGGGGAGAATATAAAGAATTGTGTAAATAAGAATCCGGCTGTAATTCGCCCGGTTGAGAATCCGTACAGTGAGACGGGAGGCCTGGCAGTGCTGACCGGAAACCTGGCGCCGGACGGCGGCGTGGTGAAACGTTCGGCGGTGGTACCGGAAATGATGGTGCATGAAGGGCCGGCGCGGGTATTTGAGTGCGAGGAAGATGCGTGTGAGGCAATTCTTACCGGAAAGATTTCTGCCGGGGACGTGGTGGTTATCCGTTACGAAGGGCCCAAGGGAGGTCCGGGTATGCGTGAGATGTTAAATCCGACATCCGAGATTGCAGGCATGGGGCTTGGTTCCAGCGTGGCGCTGATTACAGACGGACGTTTCAGCGGCGCGTCAAGGGGAGCCTCTATCGGACATGTTTCGCCTGAGGCGGCAGTAGGAGGTCCGATTGCCCTGGTAGAAGAGGGAGATATCATTAAAATCAACATCCCGGAGAATAAGCTGGAGCTTGCAGTATCGGATGAAGAGATGGCGGCGAGACGGGCGAAATGGCAGCCGCGGGAACCAAAGGTGACGACAGGCTATCTGGCACGGTACGCGGCAATGGTAACTTCAGGAAACCGGGGCGCTATCTTGGAAGTACCCGGAAGATAAATGGGAGGGAAGCAGATGAAATTAACAGGTTCAGAAATTGTAATTGAATGTTTAAAGGAACAGGGTGTTGATACCGTGTTTGGCTATCCGGGAGGAACGATCCTGAATATCTATGACGCGCTTTATAAACACCAGGATGAGATTTTTCATATCCTGACCTCCCATGAGCAGGGAGCGGCTCATGCGGCAGATGGGTATGCGCGCGCCACAGGAAAGGTAGGCGTATGTATGGCCACATCGGGGCCGGGAGCTACGAACCTGGTGACAGGTATTGCTACCGCATATATGGATTCCGTGCCTATGGTGGCAATTACTGCGAATGTGGCAGTGCCTATGCTGGGGCGCGACAGTTTCCAGGAGATTGACATTGCAGGTGTGACAATGCCGATTACCAAGCATAATTATATAGTAAAAGACGTAAACAAACTGGCAGACACAATCCGTATGGCATTTCATATCGCGCGTTCCGGCAGGCCGGGACCGGTGCTGGTGGATATTACAAAAGACGTGACTGCAAATAGTGCGGAATATACACCTGAAAAGCCTTATGAGACAGAAAGAAGTACAGAGTACATCAAAGAGAAAGATTTGGAAAAAGCGATAGAGCTGATTAACCATTCCAAGAAGCCTTTTATTTTCGTGGGCGGCGGCGCCGTGATTTCAGACGCCGCAAAAGAACTGATGGAGTTTGCCGAGAAGGTTCATGCTCCGGTGGCGGACAGTTTGATGGGAAAGGGTGCGTTTGACGGCAGAAGCGAGCTGTATACGGGAATGTTGGGAATGCATGGGACAAAGGCTTCAAACCTGGGAGTTACCCACTGTGATTTGCTGATTACCATAGGCTCCAGGTTTAGTGACCGTGTCGTGGGAAATGCAAAGACCTTTGCGAAAAATGCGAAGATTATCCAGATAGATGTAGACCCGGCGGAAATCAATAAAAATATTGTGGTGGACTGCAGTGTGATTGGCGATGTCAAGGAAGTGCTGAAACGCATGAACACGAAAATTGAAGACCACAACCACGATGAATGGCTGGCTTATGTACATGGCATGGTGGAGAAATATCCGCTCCGTTACAATGAAGATATCCTGACAGGGCCTTATGTGGTGGAAGAAATCTATAAAGTAACGGGCGGCGACGCAATCATTACCACCGAGGTAGGGCAGCATCAGATGTGGGCGGCACAGTTTTATAAATACAAAAAACCGCATACCTTTATCACGTCCGGCGGTCTGGGAACGATGGGCTATGGTCTTGGCGCAAGCCTTGGCGCAAAAGTGGGACGCCCTGAGAAGACGGTTATCAATATTGCGGGAGACGGATGCTTCCGCATGAATATGAATGAGATTGCTACGGCGAGCCGCTACAATATCCCAATTATCCAGGTGGTTATCAATAACCATGTGCTTGGAATGGTGCGCCAGTGGCAGACGCTTTTCTATGGAAAGCGCTACTCCAATACAATTCTTAATGACGCGGTAGATTTCGTGAAGCTGGCAGAGGCTATGGGAGCCGTGGGCATACGCGTTACGAAAAAAGAAGAAGTGGCTCCGGCGCTGGAGAAAGCGATGAGCCTGGGACGTCCGGTAGTGATTGACTGCGTAATTGACCAGGATGATAAGGTATTCCCGATGGTTCCGGCGGGAGATTCTATTGAAAATGTGTTTGACCAGGAAGACCTGGCAAAAAAAGAAAATTAGAAATATTTTATTTGATGAGGAGGAAACAAAAGTGAGCAGAGTGTACAATTTTTCAGCGGGTCCGGCCGTATTGCCGGAAGAGGTACTAAGAGAAGCAGCAGAGGAAATGATGGATTACAAGGGTTCCGGCATGTCCGTTATGGAAATGAGTCACCGATCGCAGGTTTTCGATGATATCATCAAAGAGGCAGAACAGGATTTGAGGGATTTGATGAACATCCCTGACAATTATAAAGTTTTATTCCTTCAGGGCGGCGCTTCCCAGCAGTTTGCCATGATTCCGATGAATTTGATGAAGAATAAAGTGGCAGACTATATTGTTACCGGGCAGTGGGCAAAGAAAGCCTACCAGGAGGCGCAGAAATACGGGAAGGCAAATAAAATCGCGTCATCTGAGGATAAGACGTTTTCTTATATTCCGGACTGTTCCGATCTTCCAATCAGCGAGGATGCGGATTATGTGTATATCTGTGAAAATAACACGATTTACGGCACAAAGTTTAAGAAACTGCCGAATACCAAAGGGAAACTGCTGGTGTCAGATATATCATCCTGCTTTTTATCGGAGCCTGTAGACGTGGCGAAATACGGTATCCTTTACGGCGGTGTGCAGAAGAACATCGGACCTGCGGGAATGGTTATCGCGATTGTTCGTGAGGATTTGATTACGGAGGACGTACTGCCTGGCACGCCGACCATGCTTACGTACAAAACCCATGCAGACGCGGAGTCCCTTTACAATACGCCGAACTGCTACTGCATCTATATGTGCGGGAAGGTGTTTAAATGGCTGAAAAATATGGGCGGGCTGGAAGCGATGAAGGAGCGCAATGAGAAAAAGGCTGCGATCCTGTATGATTTTCTGGATCAGAGCAAGATGTTTCATGGGACTGTGGTAAAAGAGGATCGTTCCCTAATGAATGTACCGTTTGTTACCGGGGACAAAGAGCTGGATGCTAAATTTGTAAAAGAGGCAAAAGCAGCAGGCCTGGAGAACCTGAAAGGCCACCGCAGCGTAGGTGGAATGAGAGCCAGCATTTACAATGCCATGCCGATAGAGGGTGTGGAAAAATTAGTGGAGTTTATGAAGAAATTTGAAGAGGAGAATCTGTAAAATGTTAAAGTATACATGCTTAAATCCAATTGCCGAGGCGGGCCTCGGACTGTTTGACGACGAATATGAAAAAGTAGATACCATCGAAGAGGCAGATGCCGTACTGGTAAGAAGCGCGGCGATGCATGACCTGGAGCTTCCGGAGACCTTGGAGGCGATTGCCAGAGCCGGGGCGGGAGTAAATAATATTCCGCTGGAGAAATGTGCAGATAAAGGAATCGTGGTATTTAATACGCCGGGCGCAAATGCCAACGGTGTAAAGGAACTGGTACTGGCAGGAATGCTGCTGGCGTCCCGCGATATCATCGGCGGCGTAAACTGGGTGCAGACAGAACGTCAGAACGAAGAGATTGCGAAGCTGGCTGAGAAGCAGAAGAAACAGTTTGCAGGACATGAAATCCAGGGAAAGAAGCTGGGAATCATCGGTCTGGGCGCGATTGGAATCCTGGTAGCAAATGCCGCAGTGAATCTGGGCATGGAAGTTTATGGGTATGACCCGTATATTTCGGTGGATGCGGCATGGAAGCTTTCAAGAAATATTAAGCATATCAACGATGTGAACGAGATTTACCGGGAATGTGATTTTATTACCATCCATGTACCGCTTCTGGAGTCTACGAAAAATATGATTAACCAGGAAGCGATCAATATGATGAAAGACGGCGTAGTAGTTCTGAATTTTGCCAGGGATATCCTGGTAGACGAGAATGCTATGGTCATGGCGCTGAAGACTGGAAAAGTCAGGAAATATGTAACAGATTTTCCGAATCATACGACCGCGGCAGAAAAGGACTGCATCGTAATTCCGCATCTTGGGGCGTCTACCGAAGAGTCTGAGGAAAACTGTGCGGTGATGGCGGTTCAGGAATTGAAAGATTATCTGGAGAATGGAAATATCAGGAATTCTGTGAACTATCCGAACTGTGATATGGGAGACTGCATCAGCGTATGCCGTGTGGGGATTAATCACAGAAATACGAAGAATATGATTAGCCAGTTTACTTCTATTTTTGGAAATGCAGACATGAATATCTGCAACATGGTTAACAAAAGTAAAGGGGACTATGCGTACTCGCTCTTTGATTTGGAGCAGCCTTTAAGTGCAGAGGTACTGGAGCGTCTAAAGAGTGTGGACGGCGTACTCAGGGTAAGGGTAATTAAATAGTATCTGTAAAATCCATAGAGAACAGCAGTAATTGCGCATATGCCCTGCTGTTCTCTTATTCATAAATAATAAATTCAATTAAGGAGAGCTGTTATGGCAAGGATTAAGGCATTTTCCGGCATCCGTCCCAGGAAGGGGCTGGAAGCGAGAATCGCGGCGCTTCCCTATGATGTTTACAGCCGGGAGGAAGCAAAAATACAGGTAGAGAAAGAACCGATGAGTTTTTTGAGGATCGACAGGGCGGAAACAGGACTGGATGACAGCGTAGACGTTTATGACCCTAAGGTGTATCAGAGGGCGCACGATTTACTCTGGGAAATGGTAGAGAAGGGTGAATTTGTGCGGGAGGAAAAGCCCTGCCTGTACCTGTATGAACAGAGGATGGCGGGACGCTGCCAGACCGGCCTGGTGGCATGCGCTTCGGTGGATGATTATTTAAATCAGGTGATTAAAAAGCATGAGAATACCAGGGCGGATAAAGAGGCGGACCGCATTCGCCATGTGGATGTATGCAACGCCCAGACAGGGCCGATTTTCCTGGCATACAGGAGACAGGAAGCACTCCAGGAAATTTTTGCCGGGGTAAAGACGGGAGAGCCGCTGTTTGCATTTTCATCGGAAGATGGCGTGGAGCATCGGGGCTGGATGATTGCGGAGGATGAAACGGTAAAGAGGATTATAGAGATTTTTGGAGGCATGGACAGCATTTATATTGCAGACGGACATCACCGTGCTGCCTCAGCAGTGGCAGTAGGCAGGAAGCGCAGAGCTGAAAAACCGGGATATACAGGAGAGGAAGAATTTAACTATTTCCTTTCGGTGCTGTTTCCGGGTGAAGAACTCTTTATTATGGATTATAACCGGGTCGTGCATGATTTGAACGGGCTGACGGAAGAAGAATTCTTAGAGGCTGTGGAAGAAAAATTTCTGGTAGAAAAATGTGGGGAAGCATATTCGCCGGAAAAAAAGGGAAAGATGGGAATGTACCTGGGGAATCAGTGGTATGCCCTTACAGTCAGAAAAGAGTATGAAAGCGACGACCCTATTGAGGGATTGGACGTGTCCATCCTGCAGAGGGAGGTGCTGGCGCCTGTTCTGGGAATCACAGATCCAAAAACAGACAGCCGGATTGGGTTTATCGGAGGAATCCGCGGGCTTTCAGAGCTGGAGCGGCGGGTACATACAGACTGTAAGGCGGCTTTCGCCATGTACCCTACGTCTATTGAAGAACTGTACAGGGTAGCGGACCAGGGTCTGCTTATGCCGCCAAAGTCTACCTGGTTTGAGCCGAAACTGCGGAGCGGGCTGTTTATTCATGAACTTTAAACAAAGGATGCCTGGCAGTGGAGCGCGGCAGTTCCGGCAATCGGACTGTTGGCTGAAAGAGGGAGACGCGGTGAGAGGGCGGTGTCTCTTTCTTTTTAGTTTTGTGCAGAAGTAACAGTTTAGCCCAGGACTTTGCGCTTGCTGCAAAGTCCGTGAAATAGCGTTTCGGTTGAGGGGCGTCAAGCCACCACGAAGTGGTTTTGCATGGCTTGATGCCAGTAACAGGAAACCGAAGGCTGAACTGTTACGTGCAGAATGTTAAGAAATGCCATCTTTTATTGCGGATTCAGGTATATTTGTGATAGAATGGAAGAAAACGGAATAGCAGGAGGTATGCTATGGAGGAAAAACTATATAATCTGATGGATTGGGCGGCGATTGAAGCGCTTGTGTATTCAGAGGAGGATAACCCACACAGTATTTTAGGACCGCATATCACGGAGGATGGAGTCCTGATACAGACATTTCTTCCCACGGCTGTGAAAGCATCCGTGAAGGTATCCGGCGGGAAGAAAGAGTATCCGATGATTATGGAGGATGAAGAAGGATTTTTTGCAGTACTGATTCCGAGAAAGACCATTCCGGAATATACGATTTGTGCAGAATTTGACAATGGGGCCGTGGAAGAGTTTGCGGATCCTTATGCATTTGCTCCTCAGATTACGGAAAAGGATACGAAGAAATTTAATGCGGGTATCTGTTATGATATTTATGAGAAATTGGGCGCTCATCCAATGGTTATCGATGGCGTGGCGGGCGTGCTTTTCGCAGTGTGGGCGCCGAATGCCGTGCGGGTGAGCGTGGTGTGTGATTCAGTGCTCTGGGACGGGAGGCGTCTTCCAATGAGGCGGCTGTGGGATTCCGGTATCTTCGAATTATTCGTACCCGGGATGAAAGCGGGAACGGTTTATAAATATGAAATAAAGGCAAAAGGCGGTTTGACATTCCTGAAATCAGACCCTTATGGCAATGCGGCGGAAGTCCGCCCGGATAATGCGTCTATCGTAGCAGATTTGACGAAGTTCACCTGGACGGATGACGCTTATCGCAAAGAGCGTAAAGCGATGCAGAATAAAAAGGCGCCAATCTCTATTTATGAGATGCACATTGGCTCTTGGAAAAAACCAGAAGATGGGGAGCGCGAATTTTACAATTACAGGGAAATTGCGCCGATGCTGGCAGAATATATTAAGGAGCTGGGCTATACCCATGTGGAACTGATGCCGGTTATGGAGCATCCTTTTGACGCGTCCTGGGGCTATCAGGTTACCGGATATTATGCGCCTACCAGCCGCTGCGGTTCGCCGGAAGATTTTATGTATTTTATGAATTATATGCATGAGCAGGGAATCGGCGTGATCCTGGACTGGGTTCCAGCGCATTTTCCGCGGGATACGTTCGGCATGTGCGCATTTGACGGGACATGCCTTTATGAGCATCTTGACCCGCGGCAGGGCTGGCATCCGGACTGGGGGACTCTGATTTACAATTACGGCCGTCCGGAAGTAAAAAATTTCCTGATTGCGAACGCTCTGTTCTGGGCAGAAAAATACCATGCAGACGGTATCCGCATGGACGCGGTGGCATCTATGCTCTATCTGGATTACGGAAAGAAAGACGGTGAGTGGGTTGCGAATATGTACGGCGGCCACGAGAATCTGGAAGCAATAGAATTTCTGAAGCATCTGAATTCTGTTTTTAAGAAAAAGTATCCGGATGTGCTGCTGATTGCAGAGGAGTCCACGGCATGGCCGAAGATTACCGGAGATGTGGAGGATGACGGGCTGGGCTTTGACTACAAGTGGAACATGGGCTGGATGAATGATTTTATTGACTATATGTCAAAAGACCCGCTGTTCCGGGGCGGCGCCCACGGGGAGCTGACATTCAGCATGGTGTATGCTTACAGCGAGGATTTCATACTGACGCTATCTCATGATGAGGTTGTGCATGGAAAGGCATCCATGATAGGGAAAATGCCTGGGGAACGGGCGCAGCAGTTCGCGAACCTGAGGGCGGCATATGGCTACATGATGTGCCATCCCGGAAAAAAGCTGCTCTTTATGGGACAGGATTTTGCCCAGTACAGCGAGTGGTCGGAGGCGAAATCCCTGGAATGGAATCTTTTGCAGTATGACGAGCACAGACAGATGAAAGAGTATATGACGGCGCTGAATAAGTTCTACCGGGAGCATCCGGCGATGTATCAGCTTGACCATAACCCGGACGGATTTACCTGGATCAATGCGATTTCAGGAAATGAAAATATGCTGGTGTTCACAAGGAATACAAAGAAACGGGAAGAAACCCTGCTGGTTGTGTGCAATTTCTCGCCGCTGGTATATGAAAACCGTAAGATTGGCGTGCCATATGCGGGCAAATACAAAGAAATCTTCAACAGTGACAGGGGAGAGTTCGGAGGAAGCGGCGCGGTGAATCCACGCCTTAAGCAGTCAAAGAAAGAAGAATGCGACGACAGGCCGAATTCCATTACAATTAAGGTGCCGCCTATGGGAATTTCTATTTTCTCGTATACAAAGTCTGCGCCGAAAGCAAAAGATAACAAGGCGGCAAAGAGTGAAACAGGAAAGGCTCCGGCAAAGAAGAAAAATCTGAAAGCAGATTTAGAAGGGAAATACGTGAAGGCGCGGAGTGCGAGGTAAAACATGCAGGAAACAGAACTGGGGGAACAGGTAGCGAAGGTAGTGCAGGAGAAAGCAGAAGAGGCAAACAGGATGCTTTCTTACATTAATGGCAAAATTCCGGCTCTGCTGGATTTCGGATTGAAGCTTTTGATAGCCGGGATTATCTTTTTTATCGGTTCCAGGGTGATAGCGCTCCTTTTAAAAATCCTGAAGCGTTCTTTCGTGCGGGCGCAGATGGAAGAAGGTTCCCTGCACTTTATGAATTCTCTGATTAAAGCACTGCTGTATATCATCCTTGTGGCGGGGCTGGCAGGTTATCTTGGGGTAAAGGAAGCTTCGATAGCGGCGCTTTTAGGATCTATGGGGGTCGGAATCGTGCTTGCTTTAAAAGAGTCCTTGTCAAATCTCGCCGGAGGATTTATACTCTTAATCATGAAGCCTTTTAAGGTCGGTGATTATATTAAAGAGGATGCCCGTGGAAACGAGGGAACCGTGGAGAAAATCGACCTTTTTTATACGTATCTGCTGACACCGGATAACCGGACAGTGAGCGTGCCCAACGGAACGTTATCGAATACCAGCCTTACGAATATCTCGCTGCAGGAAAAGCGGCAGATCCGGGAAATCGTGGGGATTTCCTACCAGGCAGATATCCAGACGGCGAAGAAGGCGATTGAGAAGATTCTGAGGGAAGAAGAAAGCGTTTTAGCGGCAGATCCGGTTGAAGTCTTTGTAGATTCCCTGAATGAAAGTTCGGTGGATTTGGGCTGGAGAGCCTGGGTACGCCCGGAGGATTACTTTGCGGCTAAATGGAGGCTTACGGAGGCGATAAAATATGGGCTTGATGAAGTGGGAATTGAAATACCCTATCGGCAGCTTGAAGTGGCTGTGCGGCAGGCAGAGAAGGAGTAGAGAAGCAAATGGAGCCACATAAGCATGTGAGACAAGATGGCAGTGTGTATGAGCATACACATATCCATGCTCATGACAATGAACATGTCCCCCATTGCCATGGAGGGCACACGCATACCCATGAGAATACCAAAGCGGTGCTCAACCGCCTGGCAAGGGCAATCGGGCATCTGGAATCCATTAAGAAAATGGTTGAGAGCGGGAGGGACTGCAGCGAAGTGCTGATTCAGCTCTCGGCAGTAAAGGCGGCTATTAATAATACAGGAAAGGTCATCCTGCATGACCATATCCAGCATTGTCTGGTGGAAGCGGTAGAGACAGGGGATACAGAGGCGATTGAAGAATTGAACAGGGCCATTGACAGATTTATTAAATAAGAGGATATGTGAAAATGGGAAAAAGACAAGTGGATAAGAAAAGTGCGGCTTATAAGAAATACAGGAGGAGGAAGATACTTTTTGTTGTAGAAGTTATCCTGCTTCTTCTGGTATGCGGAGTTGCCTATGTCTACATACAGGTTGACTCAAAACTGAACCTGATGGAAACAGAGAAGCTGGACGAGAAAAAAGTTGTCGTGAATAAGACGGCGGAGACAAACCCTACGCTGAAAGGATATATGAATATCGCACTTTTCGGCGTGGACGAAAAAAAGGAAAATACAGATACGATTATTATTGCCAGTATCAACAATGATACCAAGGTGGTGAACCTGGTGTCCATTTATAGGGATACGCTGCTGAATATCGGGGAGGACAGATACGGAAAAGCAAATTCTTCTTATCCGAACGGCGGTATGGAGTGGGCTCTGAGTATGCTGAATACGAACTTGGATATGGATATTTCGAAGTATGTAATGGTGGATTTCAGCGCGCTTACGGATATCATTGACGAGCTGGGCGGGATTGAACTTACTGTTACGGATGAAGAGGCAGAGCATTTGAGCAATTACTGTGTCAGCGTGTCCAAGGTAGCGGAGAAAGACTATGAGAGACTGCCAAGCGGCGGGACATATCTCATGGACGGCGTTCAGGCGACCGCGTACTGCAGAATCCGTTATGGAGGCGGAAATGACTATAAGCGTACCCTGCGTCAACGCGAGGTTATTGCGAAAATCGTGGATAAGGCGAAAAGCGCGGACATCGGAACGCTGAATAAGATGATGGATGAAGTATTCCCAAAGATTAGCACAAATATTTCTAAGAGCGAGATTCTTTCTATGGGGATGAGTATGCTGTCTTATAAGATAGGCGAGACGACAGGCTTCCCATTCTGGCACAGGACTTCGGAGGACGGAAAGTACAATGAGGTGCCTGTGACTTTGGAAAAGAATGTAGACCAGCTCCATATTTTCCTGTTTGGCGACGAAGATTATGAGCCGTCGGATGATGTAGTTGAGCGGAGCAATTATATTATTAACCAGACAGGCTTTTCAGAGGATACGACAGTCAGTGATGAGAATTACCAGAGCAGCGGGGACGAGTTGTCTGAAAAAGGGCAGGAGAGCGAGTCTGCTTCCGATACAGAGGAGAGTGAAAGCTCATCCGGCGAGCAGTAATCTGTTTACGATTGATTTAACGGTTTAATCTGTTAAAGCAGTTTTTTGTTGACAAAGAATTTAATAGTTGGTACAATGACATAACGAAAGCAGGGTGGACGGAAATATTTCAGGCATCCTGCGCAATAAGCCAGAGAAAGCAGGTTTTTCTATGAAAAGACGAGTATTATCTATGTTAGTTGACAATACATCAGGTGTTCTGAGCCGTGTATCAGGACTTTTCAGCCGCCGGGGCTATAACATCGACAGTCTGACTGTCGGGGAGACAGCCGATCCAAGATATTCCAGGATGACGGTAGTTGTCAGGGGCGACGAGCTGATTCTCGACCAGATTACCAAGCAGCTTGCGAAGCTGATTGACGTGGTAGATATCAAGACCCTGCAGGATGGGGAGAGCGTTACCCGTGAGTTAATTTTGGTAAAAGTCCGGGCGGATGCGGAGCACCGTCAGGACATTGTATCTACAGCAGGGATATTCCGTGCGAATATCGTGGATGTGGGCGTTGATTCCCTGACGATAGAGATGACGGGAAACCAGTCTAAGATTGAAGCATTTATCGGGCTTCTGATGGGATATGAAATTTTGGAACTGGCACGCACTGGAATTACAGGTTTGTCCAGAGGTGCAGACGATGTGAGATACCTGTAGGAAATACGACCGTAACTGTCCGGGATTCCGACATGCCTGTGCCGCTGTCCTGGAAAGATACAAATATATATCAAAGATTTGGAGGAGATACAAATGGCAGCACGAATTTTTTACCAGGAAGATTGTAACCTTTCTTTATTAGAGGGGAAGACGATTGCGATTATTGGATACGGAAGCCAGGGACATGCCCATGCGCTGAATCTGAAAGAGTCCGGATGCAATGTCATCATTGGTCTTTACGAGGGCAGTAAGTCCTGGAAGAGAGCAGAAGAGCAGGGATTCAAAGTTTATACAGCAGCAGAGGCAGCAAAGCAGGCAGATATCATCATGATTTTGATTAACGATGAGAAACAGGCTGCTATGTATAAGAAAGATATTGAGCCGAACCTTGAGGCAGGAAATATGCTGATGTTTGCCCACGGTTTTGCTATCCACTTCGGACAGATCGTACCGCCGAAGGATGTAGATGTGACAATGATTGCGCCGAAGGGACCGGGTCATACCGTGAGAAGCGAGTATCAGGCAGGCAAGGGTGTTCCATGTCTCGTAGCAGTACAGCAGGATGCTACCGGAAAAGCGCTGGACAAAGCGCTGGCTTATGCTCTGGGAATTGGCGGTGCAAGAGCCGGCGTGCTGGAGACAACGTTCCGCACAGAGACAGAGACAGACCTTTTCGGTGAGCAGGCAGTGCTCTGCGGCGGTGTATGCGCGCTGATGCAGGCAGGTTTCGAAACTCTGGTAGAGGCCGGATATGATGCGAGGAATGCATATTTTGAGTGTATCCATGAGATGAAACTGATTGTAGATTTGATTTACCAGTCAGGTTTTGCAGGCATGAGATACTCTATTTCAAATACCGCCGAGTACGGGGATTACATCACAGGGCCCAAGATCATCACAGAAGATACCAAGAAAGCTATGAAGAAAATCCTTTCCGATATCCAGGACGGTACATTTGCAAAAGACTTCCTTTTAGATATGTCGCCGGCTGGCGGACAGGCTCACTTCAAAGCAATGAGGAAACTCGCTGCCGAGCATCCGGCAGAGGTTGTGGGTGAGGAAGTGCGCAAGCTGTATAGCTGGAGCGATGAGGATAAGCTGATTAATAACTAAAGATTTATGGATGGCCGCCACTGGAAAGTGGCGGCTGCTTTATTTAGCTTTCTGTATGTTACAGGTTATGGAGCGTAAATTCTTACATATGAGTTCTTTTTTAAAAGCAGTTTTTGTAACGAGTGCAAGATAAATTGGAAAGGCAGCATGAGGTTAAAATCATGTAACGTGCTTCACATTATAGGAATAAATAAGATATCTAGCGGAAAAAGTCTGTAAAGGTTTTCAAAGCCTGGCTCTGACTGGAAGAAGAAGGGAAAGCCAGGCCAATTTCCCGTGCATGGATGGGAAATCCTAAAGGAATTTCATGGAGAATGCCGCGATCCAGTTCTTCCTGGACAAACTGCCGGATGACACACGCAATGCCAAGGCCGATTTTTGCAAATTCAATAAGCAGATCCATAGTGGAGATTTCTAATAGATTCCCGGGATCTATATGGTGTTCTTTCAGATAATCATCGATATACCGGCGTGTGATATTTTCTTTATCGAGCAGCATCAGCGTAGCCGCATGGAAAATGTCGGCGGTAGAACTGGAAAGAGAGAGATTGTCCATATAACTTTTGGAAGCCACAAAAATATCTTCGATTTCCCCCAGGGAATGGAAGGTGATATTCCCCATGGAAGAGGGTCTTCCAATGAAACCAATATCAATCCGGCGCTCCTGTAAAAGCTGGAGCGTGTGGCTGGTAGACTGACATTCAATAGAAATACGGATATGGGGATAAAGCTCAATAAATTTTTTGAGATAGGGCAGAAGTACATATTTGCAGAGCGTAGTGCTCACGCCAATCCGAAGATGCCCGATGCCAAGCTCCGTCATTTGACGGAGCTGTTCTTCTCCCGCCTTTAAGGAGTCAAACGCAATTTTCACATGCTGGAACAAAAGAGCGCCTTCTTCCGTGAGCCGGACGCCCCGGGAACTGCGGGAAAACAGGGGCGTGCCCAGGGATTCCTCAAGCTTCTGTATGGATTTACTGATGGCAGGCTGGCTGATATACAGGGAAGCGGCGGCACGGGAAATATTTCCTTCTTGTGCCACAGCATAAAAAATTCGGTACTGTGCTAAATTAGACTCCATGACAAACTCCTTTCGCATTATGAGCGGCAGTTCCATAACTAAATATTATGATAAATATGCGCAATATATATTTCTATTATAGTATATTCTGTGCTACAATGTCCATAGAATTTGGATATCTGAATGTTTAGAAATTAAATATGAGGAGGAAAAGCAGATGAAAGGAATGACAATGACACAGAAGATTCTGGCGGCACATGCCGGACTTCCATATGTAGAGGCAGGTCAGCTGATTGAGGCTGATTTGGATCTGGTTCTGGGGAATGATATCACTTCTCCGGTAGCGATTCATGAAATGGATAAAATGACGAAAAAGACGGTATTTGATAAAGATAAGATTGCCCTGGTCATGGATCACTTTATCCCGAATAAAGATATTAAGTCGGCGGAGCACTGCAAATGTGTGCGGCAGTTTGCCTGCAAGCATGACATTACAAATTATTTTGACGTGGGCGATATGGGAATTGAACATGCCCTGCTTCCGGAGAAAGGTCTGACAGTGGCAGGCGATGTGATTATCGGGGCGGATTCCCATACCTGTACCTATGGCGCGCTGGGAGCATTTTCTACGGGGGTAGGCAGCACGGATATGGCAGCTGGAATGGCGACGGGAAAGGCATGGTTTAAGGTTCCGTCTGCGATTAAATTTAATTTAGTCGGAAGACCTTCGAAATGGGTGAGCGGTAAGGACGTCATTTTGCATATTATTGGAATGATTGGCGTGGACGGCGCGCTTTACAAATCTATGGAGTTTGTGGGCGAAGGCGTGAAGAGTCTCACGATGGACGATAGATTTACAATTGCGAATATGGCAATTGAAGCAGGCGGGAAAAACGGGATTTTCCCTGTGGATGAATTGGCTATCCAGTATATGGAGGAACATTCAAAGCGTCCTTATACGGTATATGAGGCGGATGAAGATGCGGTTTATGAGGAAGAATATACGATTGACCTTAGTGCGCTGAGACCCACGATAGCGTTCCCGCACCTTCCGGAAAATACAAAAACGATTGACGAAATTGCGGAGGACGTGGCAGTTGACCAGGCGGTAATCGGTTCCTGTACGAATGGGCGCATTGATGATTTGCGCTGCGCGGCGGAAATTTTAAAGGGACGCCATGTGAAGAAGGGGGTACGCTGTATCGTGATTCCGGCGACCCAGAAAATTTATCTGCAGGCTGTTGAAGAGGGGCTGGTAAAAACTTTTATTGAGGCTGGGGCAGTGGTGAGCACGCCTACCTGCGGGCCATGCCTGGGCGGTTATATGGGAATCCTGGCAGCCGGAGAACGCTGTATTTCTACAACAAACCGCAACTTTGTAGGTCGTATGGGACATGTGGACTCGGAAGTATATTTGGCAAGCCCGGCAGTGGCGGCGGCAAGCGCTGTAACAGGAAAGATTTCAGCGCCGGAAGAATTAGGATTATAGGAGGGCAGAGAAAATGAAAGCAAACGGACGAGTTTTTAAATATGGTGATAACGTAGATACGGATGTAATCATTCCGGCAAGATACTTAAATTCTTCTGATCCCGCGGAGCTGGCGACACACTGCATGGAGGACATTGATAAAGAGTTTGTGAACCAGGTGCAGAAGGGGGATATCATTGTGGCAGAGAAAAATTTTGGCTGCGGTTCTTCCAGGGAACATGCGCCGATCGCCATTAAGGCGGCGGGGGTGAGCTGCGTAATTGCTGAGACTTTCGCACGGATTTTCTACCGAAACGCCATTAATATAGGACTGCCTATTATCGAATGCCCGGAAGCATCGAAAGGAATTGAAGCGGGAGATGAAGTAGAGGTGGACTTTGACAATGGAATGATTTATAATAAGACAAAAGGAACCGAATTTAAAGGCCAGGCGTTTCCGGAGTTCATGCAGAAAATCATTAAGGCTGAAGGCTTGATTCCTTATATTAACAGCAAATAAATGTCAGAATGGCAGGAGGTAACGGGATGAAAGTATTGTACAAAGACGAGTTTGAAAATCTGAGCGTAATGGAAGTGAGCAAGGCTTCTTATGTTGAAGAGGATGAAGTGCTGGCGCTGAATGGCCCAGAGGATGACATTGCAGTGAAAGCATCTAAGAAAGAAGCAGAAAAGGTGATACGTGAGCTGTATGAGACGGACAAGGCTGACGTGACTGCTTATGAGTATTGTGAAATAGATATGGAATTTGATGACGACGACGATGACGATGATTATGACGATGATGAGTTCGACGCGATGCTTGATAGGATTCTGGAAGATTCTGAGAAAAACGGGGTTTTGCGGTTTAAGTAAAAGCGCGGCGGGAGAAGGTCTATGATTGAACCGAGACAGCATGGATATTTCAAGATACACAGTGCAAATATTTATTACAGAATTTATGGTGCAGGGGAGAAGACGCTCTTTTTCCTTCATGGGAATGGGGAAGATTGGACGTGTTTCAGGAAACAGATAGAATTTTTTGCCGCAGATTACAAGATAGTTACTATGGACAGCCGCGGGCATGGGAATTCGGGGACCAGTGAAAAGTCTCTGACAATTAAGCAGATAGCAATGGATGCAGTTTCCCTGATTGGGAAGCTGCATCTGGAAGATGTTACTTTGGTGGGGTTTAGCGATGGTGCAAATATTGTGCTGGAAATGGCGCTCAATACCGATGTTTCTTATGACAGGCTGGTGCTGGCAGGGGCAAACTTGAATCCAAGAGGGGTGAAAATGCGGTATCAGCTTCCTACAATATTTGGACATGCCTTTTTTGAGGCTGGCGCGCGCATTTGGCCAAAGCTGCGGCTGAAAGCAGATATTATCGGCCTGATGATTCACGAGCCGAATATCCGGCCGGAGCGGCTGAAGAAGATTACGGCAAAAGTGCTGGTGCTGGCAGGCGAGAAGGATATGATTAAAGAGAAGCATACAAAGAGAATAGCGGCGTCCCTGCCAAACAGCACACTGGTGATTATTCCGCAGGCAAACCATTTTATTTTTGGGAAATGGGGGGATAAGGTAAACCGGGTAATGAAAATGTTTCTGGACGCATAGAAAAACAAAATTGAAAACAAACAGAAATAAAGGTTGAAATGCAAAATTTTTTGTGGTAGAATTTTACCAATTTGAGTATTTATTAAAGAATACCCGTCAAAGGGGAGGGGTAGGCACTCTGCTTCCGGCAGAGATGCCTGCCTTTTTTATGCAATTATCCGTAAAAGGCAGACTTTTTACGAAACACGAAAGGACAGGTGGCAAATGAAAGCGTTTCTAATACTAGAGGACGGTACGGTATTTTCTGGCATCAGTATTGGTTCCGGGAGAGAAATCATCAGTGAGATTGTATTTAACACATCTATGACAGGATATCTGGAAGTGCTCACAGACCCTTCCTATGCGGGACAGGCAGTCGTCATGACTTATCCTCTCATCGGCAATTATGGCATCTGTTATGAAGATATAGAATCTGAAAGACCGTGGCCGGATGGCTACATCGTAAGGGAGCTCTCCCGTATTCCCGGAAATTTCCGAAGCGAAAACACTATACAGCACTTCTTAGAAGAGCACGATATTCCGGGAATTTCCGGCATTGATACCAGGGCTCTTACAAAGATTCTCCGTGAGAAGGGCACCATGAATGGCATGATTACTACGAATGAAGATTATAAAATAGAAGAAATTTTGCCAAAGCTTGCAAAGTACAGCATAGGAAAAGTGGTGGAGCGTGTGACATGCCGGGAAAAATATGTACTGGAGGGAGACGGGGCAAGGGTAGCGCTTCTGGATTTGGGAATAAAGAGGAATATTGCCCGCTCTTTAAATCGCAGGGGATGCGAGGTGACGGTTTACCCTGCATTTACAAAGGCGGAAGAAATTATCGCTTCAAGACCGGACGGCATCATGCTTTCTAACGGACCGGGCGACCCGAAAGAATGTACGGAGATTATTGAAGAAATTAAGAAGCTATACCGGACGGATATCCCGATTTTTGCCATTTGCCTGGGGCATCAGCTGATGGCGCTGGCGAACGGCGCAGACACTTATAAGATGAAATATGGGCATCGGGGGGGAAATCATCCGGTGAAGGATTTACAGACTGGAAGAGTCTACATTTCTTCCCAGAACCATGGTTATGTGGTGGACACGGAAAGACTTGATGAGTCGGTGGCGGTTCCGGCTTTTGTGAATGTAAATGACGGAACCAACGAGGGGCTGAGGTATACAGAAAAAAATATTTTTACGGTACAGTTTCACCCGGAGGCGTGTCCGGGACCGTTAGATTCCGGGTATCTGTTTGACCGTTTTCTGAACATGATGGAGGTGAATTAATAATGCCAAAAAATCCTGCGATTAAGAAAGTACTTGTGCTTGGCTCCGGACCGATTGTGATCGGACAGGCGGCGGAATTTGACTATGCAGGCACACAGGCCTGCCGTTCCCTGAAAGAAGAGGGAATTGAGGTGGTTCTGCTGAATTCTAATCCGGCAACGATTATGACAGATAAGGACATTGCGGATAAGGTATATATTGAACCGTTGACGATGGAAGTGGTGGAGCAGCTCATTTTAAAGGAGCGTCCTGACAGCGTGCTTCCCACCCTGGGCGGACAGGCAGGGCTGAACCTGGCGATGGAACTGGAGGAGGCCGGTTTTTTAAAGGAGCAGGGGGTCCGGCTGATTGGAACGACTGCACAGACCATTAAGAAGGCAGAGGACCGTTTGGAGTTTAAGAGCACGATGGAGCAAATCGGCGAGCCTGTAGCGGCATCACTGGTTGTAGAGAGCGTAGAGGATGGCGTGGCATTTGCAGAGAAAATCGGTTATCCGGTTGTACTCCGTCCGGCTTATACGCTGGGAGGGAGTGGAGGCGGTATCGCCGGCTGCTATGAGGAGCTTGTGGAAATCCTGGAAAATGGCCTGCGTCTTTCCCGTGTGGGACAGGTGTTGGTGGAGCGGTGTATCGCCGGCTGGAAAGAAATCGAGTATGAGGTGATGCGTGACAGTATGGGGAATTGTATTACCGTCTGCAATATGGAGAATCTCGACCCGGTGGGCGTACATACCGGGGACAGTATCGTAGTGGCTCCTTCCCAGACATTGGGGGATAAAGAGTATCAGATGCTTCGGCGTTCCGCAGTGAACATTATTAGTGCGCTTGGCATTACCGGAGGATGCAACGTGCAGTATGCCTTGCATCCGAATAGCTTTGAGTACTGTGTAATTGAAGTAAATCCCCGGGTGAGCCGTTCTTCTGCGCTGGCTTCCAAGGCTACCGGCTATCCGATTGCCAAGGTAGCGGCGAAGATTGCCCTGGGGTATACACTGGATGAGATTAAAAATGCGATTACGGGAAAGACCTATGCCAGCTTCGAGCCAATGCTGGATTACTGTGTCGTGAAAATTCCAAGGCTTCCATTTGATAAATTTATCAGTGCAAAGCGCACTCTAACGACACAGATGAAAGCTACCGGAGAAGTGATGAGCATTTGCGACAATTTCGAGGGGGCTTTGATGAAAGCCATCCGTTCGCTGGAACAGCATGTGGATTCGCTGATGTCGTATGACTTTACCGCATTGGATATAGATGGTCTGAAAAAGCAGTTGAGGGTTGTGGACGACAGAAGAATCTGGGTGATTGCAGAGGCCATCCGGCGGGGAATTACCTATGAAGAAATTCATGGGATTACGAAAATTGACATCTGGTTTCTTGATAAAATCGCGATCCTCACGGAGATGGAGCGGGCGCTTCAGACACAGGAACTGACGACGGAGCTGCTGAAAGAGGCAAAGCGCATGGAGTTTCCGGACAATGTGATTGCAGGGCTGACGGGGAAAGCGGAAGAGGAAATTAAGCAGATGCGCTATGAGAATGGCATCACTGCCGTCTACAAAATGGTCGATACCTGTGCGGCGGAATTTGCGGCAGAGACACCCTATTATTATTCTGTATTCGGGGGAGAAAATGAGGCGGAGAGAACAAATGGCCGAAAAAAAGTATTGGTGCTTGGCTCCGGACCGATTCGAATCGGACAGGGAATAGAATTCGATTTCTGTTCAGTCCATTGTACCTGGGCGTTTGCCAAAGAAGGATTTGAAACTATTATCGTCAATAATAACCCGGAAACGGTGAGTACAGACTTTGATATTGCGGATAAACTGTATTTTGAGCCTTTGACGCCGGAGGATGTGGAGAGTATTGTGAGAATTGAGAAGCCGGACGGAGCAGTGGTACAGTTCGGCGGCCAGACAGCGATTAAGCTGACGGAAGCGCTGCTGAAAATGGGCGTGCCGATTCTGGGCACTTCTGCGGAGAACGTGGACGCGGCGGAGGATCGGGAACTGTTTGATGGGATTCTGGAAACATGCGGCATTCCAAGACCGGCCGGACATACCGTATTTACAGCGGAAGAGGCGAAACATGCGGCAAATGAACTGGGCTATCCGGTACTTGTCAGACCGTCTTATGTACTGGGCGGACAGGGAATGCAGATTGCGATTAGCGATGAGGATGTGGATGAGTTCATTGGTATTATCAACCGGATTGCACAGGAGCACCCAATCCTGGTGGATAAATATCTGGCAGGAAAGGAAATTGAGGTGGATGCGGTATGCGACGGCGAGGATATCCTGATTCCCGGTATTATGGAGCACATCGAGCGGGCGGGCATCCATTCCGGCGACAGTATTTCCGTCTATCCGGCGCAGAGTCTGGATGATGCGGTGAAGGCAACGATTGTGGAGTACACAAAGCGGCTGGCGAGGTCTTTGCATGTTATCGGCATGATTAATATCCAGTTTGTTGTGTGCAGGCAGGAAGTTTACGTGATTGAGGTCAATCCAAGGTCAAGCCGTACCGTACCATATATCAGTAAAGTGACAGGAATCCCGATTGTACCGCTGGCAGCGAAAGTGATTCTGGGGCATAAGCTGAAAGAGCTGGGCTATTCCACAGGGCTTGCGCCGGAGGCAGACTATATTGCGGTTAAGATGCCCGTATTTTCCTTTGAGAAAATCCGGGGTGCGGATATTAGTCTCGGACCGGAGATGAAGTCTACCGGGGAATGTCTTGGAATTGCCAAGACTTTCAATGAAGCGCTGTATAAGGCATTCTTGGGAGCAGGCATCCGTCTTCCCAAATATAAAAATATGATCATGACTGTGAAAGATGCGGATAAAGAGGAGGCAGTGGAAATCGGGCGGCGGTTTGAGGCGCTCGGCTATAAGATTTATGCGACCGGGAGCACCGCAAAGGCTTTGAATGCAGGAGGGGTTCATGCGGTCCGCATTAATAAGGTAGAGCAGGAATCTCCGAATCTGCTGGATTTGATTCTGGGACATGAGATAGATCTTGTTATTGATACACCGTCCCAGGGCGTGGATCATTCCAGAGACGGATTCCTGATTCGCAGAAACGCCATTGAGACGGGCGTAAACGTGCTTACCGCTATGGACACCGCACGGGCACTGGTGACGAGCCTGGAAAATACGGATAGTAAGAAACTTACATTGCTTGATATTGCAGCGGTTTCGTGATATACTAAATATAACCATCGGCTGAAATGAAAGGCATGGAGACAGCAGTTGTTTAGATTTCATTGAATTGAGGAGGGATGTCGTATGAGGAGATGCAGCAGGCGCAGGATGGCGGTTTTGGCGGCATGTATTATGTCAGCCGGTATTTTATGTATTCCCAGTACCGTATATGCGAAAAAAATCACTTCATTCCATCAGTTAGAAAGTCTGGCGGAAAAAGAGGTGAAGGGTGCGCATATCATTGAGGTAGACAAAGACTATGAAAAGGGAATAATTGTCTATGAGGCGCGTTTGCTAAAAGGAAAGAAGGAATATGACCTTACATACCGTGCTTCGGATGGAAAATTGGTTGCTTATGGGTGGGAAATACGGGATTGGTATGTTGAAAGAGGCAGCGGAAACCTTATAAGCCAGAGCAGGTGCAGAAGGCTGGCGAAAAAGAGGGTTCCGGGCGGCAGCATTAACAGCCTTGTGAGAAAACGCAGCGATGGTGTTGAAATATACAAGGTTAAGATGAAAAAAGGCGGCAAAAAGTATGAATTAGAATTTCATGCCAGGACAGGGAAGCTCCTGGAATATGACTGGGAATTTACCTCAAGTGCAAAAGATGAGAAAAACTATATCGGTCTGGAAAAGGCAAGGAAAGCCGCCCTGGAAAAATCAAAGGGCGGAACTGTCATAAAAGCAAAGTTTGACAGGGATGACGGCGTGCCTGTTTATGAAGTGGAAATCGTGAAAGATGAATACGAATATGACATAAAAATCCATGCAAAAACAGGAAAAATAATAGACTTTGAACTGGAATCTATTTATGATTAAAAGTTCCAGAGTAATAGTCTGTAATACTATGTTTTATAATTTATGGAGGATAAAAGCATGAGATATGAAATTAAGGGAGAAACGCTTCCGGTTGTGATCTGCTATCTGGACGCAGGGGAGAAGATGATTACAGAGGGCGGCGGCATGTCCTGGATGTCGCCGAATATGAAAATGGAAACGACAACGAACGGCGGAATCGGAAAGGCTTTCGGAAGAATGTTTTCCGGTGAAAAGATGTTCCAGAATGTCTATACGGCTCAGGGCGACGGTATGATTGCATTTGCTTCCAGTTTTCCGGGCTCTATCCGGGCGTTTCAGATTCATAAGGAAAACGAAATGATTTTCCAGAAAAGCGCATTCCTGGCCAGTGAGATGGGAGTGGAGCTTTCCGTACATTTGAATAAAAAAGTTGGCGCGGGTTTATTTGGAGGGGAAGGATTTGTCCTTCAGAAAATCAGCGGAACCGGCGTGGCATTTGCCGAATTTGACGGACATGTGATTGAATATGAATTACAGCCGGGACAGAAGATCGTGGTAGATACGGGGCATTTGGCGGCTATGACGGCAAACTGCCAGATTGATATCCAGTCCGTTCCGGGGATGAAAAATAAGCTGCTGGGCGGAGAAGGCTTGTTTAATACGGTGATTACAGGACCGGGGAAAGTATGGCTCCAGACGATGCCGATTGCGAATGTGGCAGGAGTAATCCGTCCGTTTATACCGACGGGGAATTAAGGATAAAGAATGATATAAGGGCGAGTGTATGAAATCGAGGGGGCTGTTAAGACTCCCTCGATTTCATTATGTTTTTTGTTTTATGAGAGGGAGGGTTACCGTAAAGCTTGTGGTTTCTTTTGTACTTTCTACGGAAATTTTTCCGTGGTGCGCCTGGACGATTGCCTGTGCTATGGAAAGTCCCAACCCATAGCCGCTTTTTGTGCGGGATTTATCTGAGCGGTAGAAGCGTTCGAACAGAAGGGGGAGTTTATCGGCGGGAATCTGTTTTCCCGTGTTTTTTACAGTGAGGAAAATAGTGTCTCTCTGGCAGGATAAGTTTAGTGTGACATGCTTTTCGCCTTCGGCGTACTTACAGGCGTTGTCCAGAAGGATAGTGAGAAGACGCCGGATTTGTTCCGAGTCGGCGAAAACCATTAAATCAGGCATAATATTTTCTGAAATCGTGACGCCTTGTTCGTAGGCGACAGGTTCAAAGAGTAAGAGCGTGTTCCAGGTTAAATCGCTAAGATTCTGTACACTTTTGGGGGCGGAAGCAAGATTGGCGTCTGAGCGTGCGAGGAACAGCAGCTCTTCTACCAGGTTTTTCATACTTTCGGCTTCCGACTGGGTATTTTTTATCCAGCATTCCTGGCTGGCGATGCTATCTTCCTTGTGGGATAGAAGAATCCGGAGGTTTGCAAGGATGACAGTGAGAGGTGTTTTCAGTTCGTGGGAAGCGTCTGCGACAAACTGCTGCTGTCGGTTCCAGGCATTTTCCGCGGGGCGGAGCGCCCATTTTGCGAGAAAATAGCTGATGGCAGACAATATAAGGACGCTTCCTGCCAATATCAGAAGGCAGGTGAAGAAAAGATTCCTCAGAGAAGCTATCGCGAACGTGGTATCAATGAATGCGATACGGAGTTTTTCGGCGTTTGGACGCGCCATGAATCTGAGAGAAAGGCGGCGCAGGTTTCCTTCGGACGTTCCGGTTTTCTTAGCGGCGTTGATGGCGTTTTCAATCAGGGATGCAGATGCCTGCGTGCCGCTTTCATATACGGTCTCCCAGGAGCCGTCAGGAGATATTTCTACAGCAAATACCGTCATTAGCGGAGGGAAATGTCCCGGTTCTTTCTTAGGAGGTTCCAGCTTTGGGGGAGGAGTCATCCGTTCCAGGTTTAAGGTACGGCGCAGTACATTCAGAGCTTCTGCTTTCAGGTGATGGAAGCTGGAAAGCCAGACAGATGCCAGTACGCAGAAAAGGAAGAGGGTGACGATACCCAGGTTGATAAAGATAAATTTTTTACGCAGCTTATGTATCATGAAAGAGCCTCCTGTTTTATGGTTGTGTAAGGCGGTAGCCTACTTTCCGTACCGTGGTAATTTCCGCATGAGAGCCTAAGTAAGAGAGCTTTTTCCGAAGAAATGAAATGTATGCTTCTACATTATTACCTTCAGCGGAAGGGCTGCCTTCCCATACTTTTGTAAGGAAAGTTTCTTTTGAAGAAATGTTTCCGGGGTTAGACATGAGAATTTTCAGGATTTCGAATTCCTTATGTCCCAAGTGAATGGATTTGGAGCCGCAGGAAAGTTCACGGGAAGAGAGGTTCAGTACTAAATCGAAAAAAATCAGCTCTTCCGGAAGCAGCCCGCCCTGCCTCCGCGCCAATGCACGGATTCGCGCCAGCAGTTCTTCCGGTACAAAAGGCTTTGTCATATAATCATCCGCTCCGGAATCCAGACCGGAAATCTTGTCTTTTACGTCATCCCGGGCAGTGAGCATGATAACGGGGGTGGAAATCTGTCTGTCCCGAAGTTCTTTTACCACTTCAAAACCGTTTTTCCCCGGCAGCATGATATCCAGTATAATCACATCATATAAACCGCACATTCCATAGCGCAGGCCGTCCTCTCCATTGTGTGCGGTGTCTGCAAAATATCCGGCTTCCGCCATAATCTGCCCCAGCGCCAGGGCCAGGTTCCTTTCATCTTCTACAATTAATATCTGCATGACATTCCCTCCTAAATACTCTTATGATACCATATTCCGGAAGGTAAGGTAAACAGGAATTCTTTTGTTGCGCTTCTATAGTGTATGGGGTATACTTTATGCAGAGAAAAAGCAGAGGCAGGGTATAAGATGAGTAAAGTGATGATCGTTGGCGGCGGCGCAGCCGGGATGATGGCGGCAGCGGCGGCAGCGGAACATGGACATGAGGTCCATATATATGAGAAAAATGAGAAGTTGGGAAAAAAGCTTTTTATTACGGGAAAAGGCAGATGTAACCTGACAAATGCGTGCGATATGGAGGAGTTGTTTCATGCTGTGTGTACAAATGCAAAGTTCCTGTACAGCGCATTTTATGGATTTACAAACCAGGATGCGGTTCGCTTTTTTGAGGAGAGCGGACTGAGAATCAAAGTGGAGAGAGGAAACAGGGTATTTCCCATGTCGGATCATTCCTCTGATGTGATTGGGGCGCTACAGCGCAGGATGAAACGCCTGGGCGTCCGGGTACATCTGAGTACGGAGGTTTCCGGTATACTTACCAGGGACGGACAGGCACAGGGAGTCCGTTTGGCGGATGGCAGATGTCTCGAAGGGGACGCGGTGGTGATTGCTACCGGGGGACTTTCTTATCAGAGTACAGGCTCCACTGGGGACGGGTACCGCTTTGCGGAGGCATTGGGGCATAAGGTAACAGAGCTGTCGCCTTCTCTGGTGCCGCTAAATGTGAAAGAAGATGTGGTGAGGGATTTGCAGGGGCTTTCTCTTAAAAATATACGTGTGTGCATTTATGACGGGAAGAAATGCCTGTATGAAGAGTTTGGGGAGATGATGTTTACGCATTTTGGAGTGACAGGGCCGCTTATCCTTACGGCAAGCAGCCGTATTCAGAAACAAATCAAGAAGAAAGAGCTGAGGATGGTGATTGATTTAAAGCCTGCGCTTTCAGAAGAACAGCTTGACCGCAGGCTGCTGCATGAATTTGGAGAAGCGAGAAATAAGCAGTTTAAAAATTCAATCAACAATTTATTTCCGGCAAAGCTGGTTCCGGTCATGATAGAGAAATCCGGGATACTGCCGGAAAAGAAGAGTAATGAGATTTCCAGGGAAGAGCGCCATGATTTTTTAAAGCTGATAAAGAATTTTGAGTTGACCGTCACAGGGCTGAGAGCTTATAATGAAGCTGTTATCACAAAAGGAGGTATCCATGTAAAGGAAGTAAATCCTTCTACCATGGAGTCCAGACTGGTTCCCCGTCTTTATTTTGCAGGGGAGGTACTGGATTTGGATGCGGTGACGGGCGGGTTTAACCTGCAGATTGCATGGTCGACAGGCTATGCGGCGGGAACAAGCATCCCATAAGAAAATAATCGGAGGTTTGGAATGAGTTTTAATATTGCAATTGACGGCCCGGCAGGTGCGGGAAAGAGCACGATTGCGAAGCGGGTCGCAAAAGAATTATCTTTTATATATGTGGATACAGGGGCGATGTACCGGGCGGTCGCACTGTATTTGATAAAGAATGGGATTTCGCCTGAGGACGAAGCAGGGCTTCTGCGTGCCTGCGGGCAGATTCATATAAGCATTGAATATGAGAATGGCGAGCAGCAGGTAATTTTGAATGGAGAGAATGTCACAGGGCAGCTCAGGAATGAGGAAGTGGGAAATATGGCTTCGGCTGCCGCGGCTAAGCCTTGTGTAAGAGAAACGCTGCTGACGCTGCAGAGAGACTTAGCGGTAAAGGCAGATGTGCTGATGGACGGACGGGACATTGGAACCAATATCCTGCCGGATGCCCAGCTGAAAATATATCTGACGGCAAGCGTGGAAACCAGGGCCGGACGGCGGTTCCGTGAGCTGCAGGAAAAGGGAGAGGCGTGTACGCTTGAGGCGATAGCGAAGGATATTGAAGAGCGTGACAGGAAAGATATGAGCCGTGAAACAGCGCCATTGAAAATGGCAGAGGACGCTGTGCTGGTGGATTCTTCTGAGATGGATATTGAGGAAGTGGCGGCGCGAATTATTTCTCTGTACCGGGAGAGGCGTTAGGATGAAAGTAAGGGTTGCAGAGACTGCCGGCTTCTGTTTCGGTGTGAAGCGGGCGGTGGATAAGGTCTATGAACAGGCGGAAAAAGCTGAAGGATTCATTTATACTTATGGACCGATTATTCATAATGAGGAAGTTGTGAAAGACCTGACGGCAAGAGGCGTAAAGGTAATCGGCAGCAAAGAGGAGTTAGATGGGCTGGAGAGTGGAACGGTCATCATCCGATCACATGGAGTGTCACGGGAAATACAGGAAAGGATAGAAGCAAGAGGCCTGAATCTCGTAGACGCTACCTGCCCTTTTGTGAAGAAAATTCACAAAATTGTAGAGAGGGAGAGCAGGAAGGGAGCGGGGATTGTGATTATCGGGGACGCCATGCACCCTGAGGTGGAAGGAATCAGGGGCTGGTGCCAGGGGGATGTAACAGTGCTCCAGACAGAGGAAGAGGCGCGGAATTTCACGGCGGACAGTACAAAAAAGCTGTGCCTGGTCAGTCAGACGACATTTAATTACAATAAATTTCATAATTTAGTTGAAATTATTTCCGAAAAGGGTTATGATATAATTGTTTTAAATACGATTTGTAATGCGACGGAGGAACGCCAGACGGAGGCACGTCGTATTGCAAGGGAATCGGACGGTATGATTGTCATTGGAGGCAGACACAGTTCCAATACCCGTAAGCTATTTGAAATATGTAAAAATGAATGTGAAAATACTTACTATATACAGACACTCGATGATTTGGATGTACGTCAGTTACACTCCATGAGTTGCGTAGGTATTACCGCAGGGGCTTCAACCCCAAATAATTTAATTGAGGAGGTTCTGAAAGAATGTCAGAAATGAGCTTTGAGCAGTTGCTGAACGAGTCGTTCAAAACAATTCATAACGGAGAGGTTGTTGAGGGGACTGTAATTGATGTCAAGGAGGACGAAATCATCCTGAACATTGGCTATAAGGCTGATGGTATCATCACGAAGAGTGAGTATTCAAATGATTCCAGCATCAATTTGCGAGATGTCGTCCATGTGAATGATAAGATGGAAGCGAAAGTGCTGAAAGTTAATGACGGCGAGGGACAGGTGTCATTGACTTATAAGAGGCTCGCAGCAGAAAAAGGAAATAAGAGATTAGAAGAAGCTTTTGAGACACAGGAAGTGCTGAAGGCTACTGTTGCGCAGGTTTTGGATGGAGGCTTAAGCGTTATCGTAGAAGAGGCCAGAGTATTTATTCCGGCAAGCCTGGTATCAGATACTTACGAGAAAAATCTCGGAAAATATGCAGGACAGGAAATTGAGTTTGTAATCAGTGAGTTTAACCCGCGCAGAAGAAGGGTTATCGGTGACAGAAAGCAGCTTATTGTTGCAAGGAAAGCCGAGATGCAGAAAGAACTGTTTGAGAGGATTCATGTCGGCGACGTAGTAGAAGGCGTTGTTAAGAATGTGACAGATTTTGGCGCGTTTGTCGATTTGGGAGGCGCAGACGGTCTGCTTCATATATCCGAGATGTCTTGGGGACGTGTGGAGAATCCGAAGAAAGTATTCAAAGTAGGAGAGACTCTTTCCGTGCTTATCAAAGATATCAACGGCGATAAGATTGCCCTGAGTTTGAAGTTTGAGGATCAGAACCCATGGCTGTCTGCATCAGAGAAATATGCAGTTGGCAATGTGGTGACAGGAAGAGTTGCCAGAATGACAGATTTTGGTGCATTTGTTGAGTTAGAGCCAGGCGTGGACGCTCTTCTGCATGTATCCCAGATTTCACACGAGCATGTGGACAGGCCCGCTGATGTGCTGAAAGCCGGACAGATGATTGATGCAAAAGTAGTTGACTTCAATGAGGGAGATAAGAAAATCAGCCTCAGCATGAAGGCTCTTGAGAGCATTGCTCCGGCGCAGGAAACAGAAGAAGAGTAATAATTATGTAACAGTTCAGCCGAAGGCTGAACTGTTACATAATTTTTAGAAAAATTCAGGGAATGCTGCGGAAATGCGGTGTTCCCTTTTTCATATGTGTCCTGCGCTTAAAAAACATTTACAAAATAATGAAGATTTCCTGTTACATTTTCGATAAAATATAAATAGTTACTGACAGGCGTTTGAGAGCAGCTGCCGTGAAGCAGTGACAGTAATACTGAGGGGAGAAATGCACAAAATGGCAAGACAGAGTGATAATTATCGGGGACAGGGCAGGAGTTACGAAAGGCATTTAAGACGGCGCCGCCGTATGAAACAGATGCGAAGAATCAGACGCATCCTGGTTTGCGCGGCAAGCCTGGCAATTGTGCTGGGGACTGTATGGGTACTGAAAGGTATTCTTCCCTCTGAGGCGGAGGGAGCAGGGGTGGAGGTTTCCAGAACGTTGCCGGGTGACGCAGTTCTGAAACAGGACGGTTTGGGGAGCAAGCCAAGTCCTCAAAAAAATGCGGATGTGCCCTATGTAAAGGAACTTTTGGAGATGGAGGAACAGGACTCGCGGATTAGCGATGTAGTGGAAAAAGCTGACTTGTATCCGGAGAGGGTGCTGAAAATGCTTTCAAAGAATATTGAGACACTGGACTTTGTGCTGGATTACTGGGATAAGAAAGATGTGCCGTGTGAGGAAAGCATTGGACAGGCTCCGGTACAAGGCGAGATTCCTCTGCTTCTGCAGTGGGATGAAAGATGGGGCTACGGAACTTATGGAGAAAGTATGGTGGCAGTCAGTGGATGTGGACCGACCTGTATTGCTATGGTAGCGTCAGGGCTGACAGGGCGGACAGACATTACGCCTTACACGGTAGCATCGTACAGTGAGAACAATGGATTTTTGACGAAAGAGATGGATACGAGCTGGGATTTGATGACATATGGCTGCCAGGAGTTCGGGGTGACAGGGACGATGCTGGGGCTGGATGAAAATGCGATGGCAAATACGCTTTCCTACGGAAATCCGATTATTTGCAGTATGGGGCCGGGAGATTTCACGGATAATGGGCATTTTATTGTGCTCACCGGTTATGAAAATGGGATGTTCCATGTCAATGACCCTAATAGCAAGATTCGCAGTGAGAAAACTTGGAGTTATGAGGAACTGAAAAATCAGATTGTAAATATGTGGTGGTATAGTTTGAATGAATAAAGGCGGATACTACTTTATCAGACAAATATAGAGAGTATCACGTTATGAGAATTTAGTATTTTCGAGAGTATTGAATAAAGTGCGTAAGTTATCAGTAACAGAACTTATGCACTTTATTTTTAGGCTTCTTGAAATGCAGCTTAATTTGGAGTAAAATAAGGATGTGTGAAATTTAACAGAGGTGTCAACAGGCGAAAATTAAAAACAGAGAAGTTTTTGGCGGGGAAAGATGAGGGGATGTAGATGAAAAATTACAATTTCCTAAAGAGATTCCAGCGAGTGATTTAAAGAAAATTCCCGGTGTGGGGGCAAATATGGAAAAGCATCTGCACAATATTGGGATTCGCTGTATTGCAGATTTGAGGGGGAAAAGTCCGGAAGAACTGTATCATTTGGACTGTCTGAAAAAAGGATTTCAGGATGACAGATGTGTGTTGTATGTATTCCGCTGCGCGGTGTATTTTGCAGAGCATGAACAGCATGAACCGGAAAAATTGAAGTGGTGGTACTGGAAGGATAAGGAGTATCCGGAAAAAGAAGATAATTAAGAAAGAAAAAAATGAGCAAATGTAATGCATTGTGGAAATTTGCAGAGAAAAATGGCGTAGACAGCAGCTTTTGAGAAGGTGGTGGATGAAAAATGAAATTAAAGAACATTCTAATTGTGGTTAAGGATATGGAAAAGTCCATTGCTTTTTATAGGAATTTATTTGGACTGGAAGTGATTCTTGACAATGACGGCAACGTTATTATGACAGAGGGGCTGGTTCTTCAAGACATAAAATATTGGAAGCAGTTCCTGAACAGAGAGTGCATCGGACGCAATCATATGAGTGAGCTATATTTTGAAGAGGCAGATATCGATGCTTTTGCAAAGAAACTGAATGATTATCCAGAACCAATCGAGTATGTAAATCGTCTGATGACGCATAGCTGGGGACAGCGGGTCATTCGTTTTTACGATCCGGATGGAAATTTGATAGAAGTAGGAACACCTGTATAAAGGCCCGTGGGAGTATTGGCAGGGAGTAGTGGGAAAAATCTATGCGGATTCCCTGGAAGACCCGGTTTCTGCTATGGCGGTGCTGGGAGATTTTTGCTTTCTTCCAGGGAAGTGTAACAGAGAGTTTGTACTGTATCATCCGGGACAGGATATGCGGGACTTTATGATTATGGTGCCGCAGGATAAAGATTGGGCGGATTTGATTGAGGAATGCTATGGGGAAAAAGCAAAGAGAGTCGCCCGGTATGCGATAAAGAAGGAGAAAGATGTTTTTGACAGAGAGGCGTTGCAGAAGGCGGTGGATGAACTGCCGGGCGGATATACATTAAAAATGATAGATGAAAAACTGTTTTGGCATTGCAGGAAAATAGCGTGGTGCAGGGACTGGGTATTGCAGTATGAGGATTATGCGGCGTATCGGAAGTATATGCGGGGCGAAGTTGATTCTGGAGTGTTTGAAGAGGGAGTGGTATCCCAGCTGGGATGCGCAGAATAAGTGGTCGGTGAGCCTTGCAGAAAAGCTGGGGTATCATTTTGCTTATGAATACACGGCGTATGAAGTTACGTATTTTTGATACTCTGAGGCTTTCTTTTTTTCATAAATAAAATATAATTTGGAAATTTAATGGAGGGAAACAGAATTTGAGACAAACAAAATCAAGTTTATCTTTGTTCATAGCAATTACGTTAGGCATTGTGCTGGGGATAATAGGTTCTGTTTCAGTGCACGCTCACGATAAGAGCCCGGCGCCCGGCGTTTGGCTGAACCATTCTGCACAGAAATCAAAACTAAAAAAAGGGGAGACTTTTTTTGCCGGGAAATTCCGCTATGAAGTGCTTTCACTGAAAGGAAGCAGGGGGGGAGTGGCACTGGTTGGCACACGGACAAAGAGAATAACAAAGGCTGTCGTGGAAGAGCAGATTAAAAAGAGCGGCTATACATTGACAGTGCTCTCTATAGGGAAGAACGCGTTTAAAGGCTGTAAGCGCTTACGGTCAGTAACAACGAATACTGTCCTAAAAAGCATTGAAAAAAATGCTTTCTATGGCTGCCGGAAGCTGAAGGAGATTCGTATTGACACGATGGGACTGAAAAAGGCAGGAAAAAATGCGTTCAAAGGAATTCATAAAAGAGCGGTCATCACAGTGCCGGAGGAAAAATATTCGAGGTATGGGAAGCTGCTGAAAGGGAAAGGGCAGAGAGCTTCAGTGAAAATCAGGAGTCTGCATACGCATCATTTTTCTGAGTGGCAGACGGTGACCGCACCGGAGTGCACAGCGCCAGGGGAACAGAGCTCTGTCTGTGCGTGCGGGAATGCACAGACAAGAACGATTCCTGCGCTTGGTCATGCTTATACGGGTGAATTTACGGTTGATGCCGCAGCGACTTGTGAGAAAGAAGGAATGAAATCCAGGCATTGCAATCGCTGTGGAGTAAAAACAGAGCAGACAAAAATAGAAAAATTAAGCCATGTGTGTACGGCTTACAGTTATAATGAAGATGCATCCTGTACGAAGGACGGAACGGAGACAGCGGTATGTGAGATGTGCGGGGTATCTAATACCAGGACAAAGCCGGGGACAGCGCTTGGCCATGCTTACGCAGAGGAATTTACGATTGATATAGCAGCAACCTGCGAGAAGGAAGGGATGAAATCCAGGCATTGCAGCCGCTGTGAAGCGAAAACGGAACAGACGAAAATAAGTAAGTTGGAGCATGTGTATATACATTATCGTTATAACAACGATGCGACCTGCATTACAGATGGGACAGAGACAGCAGTATGTGAAACGTGTGGCAGAGAGCACACGCGGACAAAAGAAAATTCAGCGTTGATTACCAGCGGCCATTGTTTTGGAAGGTGGGAGATAAATGCATCTGCGACATGTACGGCTGCGGGCAGTAGACAGAGAATCTGTTCTTTGTGCCAGAGAAGGGAGACGGAGACGATTCCGGCGTTGGGACATAATTTTATAAATTATATGTATAATCATGATGAGACGTGTGCTGCAGATGGGACAGAAACGGCAGTTTGTTCAAGATGCAGTGCAACAGACACCCGGATAAAGCCTGGCACGATGTCGAACATCCATGCCGGGGAATGGCAGACAGTAATTCCAGCTACATGTCTGGAGGGAGGCAGAAGGGAGCGAAGCTGTACGGTATGCGGAAAAAAGGAAACAGAAGAAATTCCCGCGCCAGGGCACCGGTTTTCAGCAGAATTTACGGTAGATGTCTCTCCGACATGCAGCAGGGAAGGCGTAAAGTCCAGGCATTGCAGCCATTGTGATGCGGTGGCAGATAGACAGGCGGTGGTAAAGACAGGAAGGCATAGCCTTACTGTTTCCAATCAGGAAAAAGCTCCGACGTGCATGGAAGAAGGATGGAAAGCATACAGTTCCTGTGTTTATGAGGGCTGTGAGTATACAACGAAGGAAATATTGTATGCGCTGGGACATACTTGGAATGCGGAAAAGACAGCTTGTACCATATGCGGCAGAGCGGCATTAGAGGATACAGATACGTGGACGGTTCATTATACTGTGGATTCCCTGAAAAGTGAAGGTTTTGACGACGAGGGGAAATACGAAAAGAAGTTTGTCTCTGAAAGAGGCCAAACTGTGACCGTTCAGGCGCCCGCCGCGAAGCTGGGGTATAAGTTTGTGCAGTGGAGCGACGGAAATACACAGATGGAGCGCACAGATACATGGGAGAATATGGATAAAACCATAGAGGCGGTTTATGATTATGATTTTCTCAGTATGCCAGTCATTGCAATTGACACACAGGGTATGGCGGTTGATTCCAGAGATTATTACGTGGGATGTGAAATTGATATCCTTAATACGAGAGAGGAATATACGTTCCGTGATAAAACGGCGCGTATCCGTGGCAGAGGGCATTCTACCTGGGCATTTCCAGGCAAGAAGCCTTATCGCCTGAAATTTGATAAAAAAATAAATCTTTTTGGAAGCGGGGAGGAAAAAGATTGGATATTGCTTGCAAACTATATTGACAGGAGCCTGATTAGAAATCATATTACATATTCCATTGCCAGCTTATTTGAAACACAAAAATATACAACAACGAGTATCTCAGTGGAAGTTTATATAAATGGTGTGTATCAGGGTGTATATACCTTAAATGAGCAGACAGAAACAGGCACAAATAGAGTGGAAATTGATGAAACGGCGGAGGGAGAAGGGCTTGGATTTTTAGTGGAAATGGACTGCCGTGGAGATGGGGAGATGGAAGGGGTGTTGGATAGGGACTGGTTTAAACTTCCATCTGATACAACGCAGCATTATAATATCAAGACGCCGGATACAGATATGATTACAGAGGATCAGGTAAATTATGTGAAAAATTATCTGGATTATGCCTATCAGGTGCTTCAGGCAGGAGAGGGGGGGACTTACGATTACGAGGAGGCCAGCCAGTATTTTGATATGCGTTCCTTTGCGGAAGGATATATTGTAGACGAACTGGTAAAATCTATAGATATTGATGATGGTCTGAGCTTTTATATGTACAAAGACAAAAATGGAAAATTGTGCCGTGGCCCGCTGTGGGATTACGATATTTCCATAGGGAATATTACGCTTGTATATTCGGAACGGGATTCATGGAATAAACTTCGGGCAAAAGGGAATGCGTGGTATAAACGGCTTTTGGAGAGCGGGGAATTTCAGAAGCTCGTTTCTGATATTCTTGTGCAGAAATCCGATGAAATTGTACGCAAAATCGATGAGACGATAGAAGAAGCCAGAAGCCAAAGAGCTTCTTTCGAACGGAATTTTGAGCGTTGGGAGCTGTTGAGCGGGACGCATAATAACGCTCTGGGTGCGATTGAGACATGGGATAACCATTTAAGTTATGTTCGGGAATGGCTGTGTGAGCGGAGTATGAAATTTCTGCTGGAAACATATGGTGAGGCAGATGCTTTTTAATGTAAAATCACATTTTACCGCAATGTGTCTGCTTTATCCCCAAATGGGAATCTCAATCTGAACAATATAATCTTCAATGTTTTCAACGACCATTTCGTTGATGCCTTTCTCATAAGAAAATCCGGAGAGAGTCAGTCCATGTTTATCGGCATATTCGAGGATGGACTGGTACCGCAAGGGTATCCCGCTCCAGTCCCCTTTATAAAAGGCTCTTAAATATTTTCCGCCGGGCTGTATATGCAGCCCGGTTTTTTGTGCCATAAAAGGAATTTCGATAAACAGTTTAGAATAGTCGTCGAAATTTCCGCTTCTCAGACTGGCGACGGAAATCATAGAACCGTAAGAAGCATCGTGCAGGCGGCCAAGCTGGTATTTTGCCGTCTCGGCAGTAATCAGTTCTACCGATTTCTCGAAAGAAGTATCTTTGTCGATGTCTACCGTTACCAGGCATCGTTTTTCTTTTTCGATTATGCGGATTTCTGACAAATCCATAGTGAGTAAAGTATGCATATTTTGCTGATGGCTGCATAAGGTTTTTCTGATAGCCTGCATGTGAAGGATGCTGGAATCTAAATCGGCTATTTTTTCATCCAGAAGGAATTTGAGATTTTTGGCGGAGCGGTTTTTTATGAAATTTTGTATTTCACTTATGGATACATCCAGTTCCCGCAGCAGCAGAATTGTTTCCAATATGGGGCTTTGCAGGTAATTATAGCAGCGGTATCCGTTTGCAGGATTGATGGCAGCGGGCTTAAACAAACCGATTTCATCATACCACATAAGAGTTTTTTTGTTGATTCCGTGCAGGGCTGCGAATTGCCCGATTGTAAGTAATTTACTTTTCTTTTCCATCTTCCCGGCTCCTGAAATTTTTCGATGTCCTATTGACTGTACTGTTACTGTATGGTTTATGATACTGCATGTAGGAGATAAATGCAAGATGAGAGGAGAGAAAATTTATGGAAAACCAAAATGTATATCTAAAGCCGCTAACATTAAAAAGTATTTTGAAATTTGCCGTTCCGACGATTGCCATGAGCGTTTTTATGTCTTTTTATAGCATGGTTGACGGTTTGTTTGTATCCAACCTGATTGGGACGAACGCTTTGTCAGCGATTAATTTGACAGCGCCGGTTATCCAGCTTGTCACTGCTATCTCTACTATGCTTGCTACAGGAGGAAGCGCAGTGATTATGAAAAAAATGGGAGAACAAAAGACGGAGGAGGCAAAAGAGGATTTCACCTTCCTGATACTTGTGAATGTTCTGGTTGGCCTTGTCATGTGCGGGCTTGGATATCCGGTTATGTACTGCGTTTTTGAAGAAATGAACTTGTCTGCGGATGTGGCAGGATACTGTGTGGAGTATTTAAGCCGTTATCTGATGTTTACAGTGCCTATCCTGTTGATGAATAATTTTACTCTTTATATGATTGCAGGTGGGAAAGCGTCGCTTTCATTTCTTTGTTCTGTAGCAGGCGGTGTTTTAAATGTCGTGCTGGACTATGTATTGATTGCTGTGTACGATATGGGAATCAGCGGGGCGGCGATTGCGACCGGGCTGGGATATTCTGTAACGACGGTTGTGGGAATGTTCGTTTTCAGCGGAAAAAAGAGCCTGCTGCATTTTAAAAAGCCGGTGTTCCGTTTCACAGTCCTTGTAAATGCAGCCGTTAATGGATGCTCCGAGATGGCGACTGCGCTTGTCACAGGGATTATTACGATGATGTTTAACTGGACGATGCTTCATTATGTGGGAGAAAATGGTATTGCGGCGGTTACAATCATTATGTATGTACTGATGTTTGCAAGTTCTTTGTATACAGGGTATTCTTACGGTGTCTCGCCTATGATTAGTTTTTATCATGGAGGGGAAAACTATGAAAAGCTAAGGAAACTGATCGCAGTTAGTCTGAGAGTCATAGGTGTGATTTCTATACTGATGGCAGCGGCGTCCTTTCTTTTGACAAAACAGCTGGTATCTGTATTTGCCAACCCCGGTAATCCGGTATATGACCTTGCAGTAACAGGAAACAGAATTTGTACGATAGCGCTGTTTTTTATCGGGTTTAACATTTTTGCAAGTGGGATGTTTACTGCATTATCTAATGGAATCGTTTCGGCAGTATTGGCATTTTCAAGGTCTTTTGTGTTTATGCTGGTTATGATGCTCGTATTGCCTGCTGTTTTCGGTGTGAACGGTATCTGGCTGGCGACGCCTGCAGCAGAGTTTATGGCGCTTGTTTTCTCTGCGGCAATGTTTCAAAAATATAAAAAGAGGTATGGATACGGGAAAAGTATCGGTTGAATCTGTAGTCCGGCCATGATAAAATCTGACTACAAAAAGCGGAAAAATAAGAGGAGGTCAGGGATTGAAAACAAGAGAAGAGGCATTGGCTTATGGCATGTCGTTCCCAAATACCTATCAGGAGGCGCCGTTTCATGATTTAAACTGGCAGCTTGTAAGAGTAAAGGGAAGCAGAAAGGCATTTCTATGGACGTATGAGAGAGACGGTTACATCAATCTAAATGTAAAAGCACATCCTGAGTGGAGGGATTTTTGGAGAAGCACGTATCAATCGGTAATTGCCGCTTACCACCAGAATAAAGAACATTGGAATACGATTATTTTGGATGGGACAATACCGGATGAGGATATCCGGCGGATGATAGCTGAGAGCTATGATCTTGTTACAGACAGCCCGTCAAAAAGGATTTATGAGGCTGTGAAAAAGATTCCCAAAGGCCGGGTCGCCACATATGGACAGATCGCGGAGCTTGCCGGAGATAAAAAGATGGCGAGAGCCGTGGGAAATGCGCTGCATAAGAATCCTGATCCGGGTTCGATTCCATGTTATCGGGTCGTGAATGCAAAGGGGGAACTGGCAGGAGAGTTTGCCTTTGGCGGAGCCGGTGCGCAGGCAAGGCTGCTGGAAGCGGAAGGCGTTGAAGTGAGAGACGGCAAGGTGGATTTGAGGAAATATGGGATGAACGCATGATAAAAAAATTGTGAAGGAGATGAGAGAGATGAATCAAAAAGTGTATGAATATGAATCTCTGATTTATAATGCGGACAGGAAAGGCGGAGTCTATGTGATTTTTCCATATGATATCAGAGAGGAGTTTGGAAAAGGCCGGGTGAGGATACATGCCACATTTGACGGAGAACCATACGACGGGAGTGTCGTAAATATGGGAGTCAAGAATGAGGATGGCAGTGTCTGCTATATTATTGGGATACGAAAAGATATCCGTGCAAGGATAGGAAAGCAGCCGGGAGATAAAGTTTTTGTGACGGTAGAACAGGAAAGTAAAAAGGATTGAAATTTATTATTGTGTGGGGATTGTACAGATGAAAAGCTTATGGATGAATATAACAGAAAAATCTGAAGGGAATGTTATTGATTTTTCAGTAAATACGAATCCTTTTGGTATATCGGAGAGGGTGAGGGAAAGTCTGACGGAAATAGTTGATATTTTGGAGTTTTATCCGGATTCGGACTGCGGCAGGCTGCGAGGAATGCTGGCTGATAAATATAATATTTCCAAGGACAGTATTTTATGTGGGAATGGGGCGGATGATTTACTGTACCGCCTGATTTTTGCTGAAAGACCGAGGAAAGCTGTAGTTATTGAGCCTACATTTGAAGAATACAGCAGAGCTTTGCGGATAGCAGGCTGTGAGGTAATACATTATCAGATGAGCCGGGAAAGGATGTTTGATTTGGATGATGGGGTACTGGAGGTTTTGAATCAGGATATTGATATGGTCTTTTTATGCAATCCGAACAATCCGACAGGATGTCTGACAGCGCCGCCGTTGTTGAAGTGTATTTTGGAAAAATGTGTGCAGAATGACAGTCTTTTGGTAGTGGATGAGTGTTTTATGGAATTTATTCCGGACTGGAAAGACAGGACTGTGAAACAGAAGGCGGCGGACTCACGGAAGCTTGTTGTAATAGATGCTTTTACAAAGACTTATGCACTGGCAGGTTTTCGATTGGGATATTGTATTTCTGGGAATCAGGAGCTGCTTGCTTCTATGAAAGGATGGGGGCAGGGGTTTGGGGTATCTGTCCCGGCACAGTTTGCAGGAATCTGTTCTCTGGAGGATAAAGAATATATGGAAAAGACTTATATATTCCTGGAGGAAGAGAGGGCGTGGCTGTCTGAGCGTCTTGTTAAACTTGGCATGGAACTTGTACCATCTAAGACAAATTATCTGCTTCTTAGAAGTTCGGGAGTAGACATTCGGGAGCAGCTGGAGCAAAAGAGAATGAAAGTGAGAGATTGTTCTCAGTTTTATGGTCTTGGAAGGGAGTACTGCAGGATTGCCATACGGATGCATGAAGAGAATAAACAGTTGGTTTTAGCTTTGGAAGAAATAGAGAAAGTGAATAGAAAAAAGAGATTTGCCTCAAAATAATAACTAAGCGGCATAAAGAAGGAATGGATGCAGGCAGGATAAAGAAAATTAGGAGGAAAAATATGTGTACGGCAGCTGTTTATAAAACAAAGGATTTTTATTTTGGGCGCACACTGGACTATGACTTTTCTTATGGGGAAGAAGTTGTAATCACTCCTCGCAGCTATGCATTTCACTTTCGCAATGCAGAAGTGATGGAGCGGCATTATGCTGTCATCGGAATGGCGCATGTGGAGGGGGATTATCCTCTATACTATGATGCAGTCAATGAGCGGGGGCTTGGAATGGCCGGGTTGAATTTTGTGGGGAATGCACAGTACAGGAAAGCAGTACAGGGAAAAGACAATGTAGCAACTTTTGAATTTATTCCCTGGATTCTTGTACAGTGTGCGACAGTAAGAGAAGCGAGGGAGCGTCTGGCACGGTTGAATCTGACGGAAGATTCTTTTAATCGGGATTTGCCTGTGGCTCAGCTTCATTGGATAATTGCTGACAGGGAAGAAACCATTGTCATAGAAGCGGTGAAAGAAGGGATGAAAATTTATGACAACCCGGTGGGGATATTGACGAACAATCCGCCGTTTGGGCAGCAGTTGTTCCAGCTGAACAATTATATGCAGTTATCTCCGAAGGAGCCGCGGAATCATTTTTCTGAAAAGCTGTCTTTGCGTTCTTACAGCCGTGGGATGGGGGCGCTGGGGCTTCCGGGGGATCTGTCTTCCCCGTCACGTTTTGTCAGGGCGGTGTTTACAAAAATGAATTCGGTTTCCGGGAATTCCGAAGCGGAGAGTGTCAGCCAGTTTTTTCATATTCTGGGTTCTGTGGAGCAGCAGAGAGGATGCTGCGAGGTGGGAGACGGAAAATACGAGATTACGATTTATACGTCATGCTGCAATGCAGACAAGGGCATTTATTATTATACTACTTATGAAAATCGCCAGATTACAGCGATAGATATGCAGAAAGAAGATTTGGAAGGAAATCAGCTGATAAAATTTCCGCTGGTTCAGGGAGAGCAGATAAAGATGCAGAATTAAAGTTAGAGGATGAGCCGATAGAAAGAATGCCGGACAAAAAGACTTTTCACGGCAGTTATTTTTGCGGGAAATTACTATTTTGTTACAATATGGGTTTAAAGTTGATATTATTGTGATGAAATAGTATAATAAAAACAGAATAGCTGCGCAGTTGAAAATAGAAATTTTGGGGGAAAGTGAGAAGGAGTGGGGGCAAATGAAAAAGTGGTATTTTATATTAATTTTGTTTTTCTGCTTTTTGATGAAAAGTAATGTGTACGCAGGTAATGAAGATGAAATCTTCTTATATGTAGGTGAAAAATATGTAATTGAGCAGCAGGAAGGCGTGTTGGCGACATACACTTCCGAAAACGAAGAAATAGCAGCAATGGAGGAACAGGTGATTACCGGAAAATCGTCTGGGGAAACGTATATTGTTGTAAATAATAATGGTGTAGAAAAAAGGTTACATATATTTGTAGGGGATTATAAATTATGTACAGGCCAGGAAGAATTGATGGAATTTGATTTGTCGTCGGTAATGAATGCCTGGGATTCCTCTATAAGATCCAGTGATACGTCGGTTGTAAGTGCCGTAAAGCAGGGACATGACAAAAATGAGGTCAGTTTTTTATTTAATGCGGTCTCAACGGGGATGGCAAATATAACGATTTCTTCAGGCAGCACTGTTTTGGAGAGCTTTGCTGTGGTGGTGCAAAATCATCCGTTAGCATATTTTGAACGAATAGAACCGACCTGTTCACAGAAAGGCAGCATTGCTCACTATGAATGTCTGTTTTGCAGCAAATGTTTTAGTGATGCCGATGGGCAGGAGTGCATGGATGATATTAGTATAGATGAATCCCAACATGAATATGTAATCGTTAAAATAGAGGAGGCAGCTTGCAATAAGAATGGATATGCGGAATATGTGTGTCAGAATTGTCAGCATGAATATACACAATTGCTGAAAGGCGGACATGAATATGAGACAAAAGTAGTGAAACCAGACTGTGTCAATCAGGGATATACAGAATATACGTGTAAAAGATGCGGCGACTCTTTTCGGAACTCCTATGTAGATGCGCTTGGGCATAACTTTAAGACCGTATTCTATATGAATTATAATAGCGTCGCGAAACAAAGCTGTGCGGCTTGCGGGGCTGTTTCGTATAAAATGAATATAGAAGGCGTGATGGTAAACCAGTCGTTCTATCCGCGTAAGTGGGATGCGGATAGTTCAAACCATTATGTGCCATTAAATGAAGAATGTCTTGTAACATCAAGTTTAGATTCCCCTATAAATGCGGGAGTTGATATTAAATATAAATGCCCGATTCGTGAGTCTTCGGGGAAGTTAAAGATTTATGATATAAAAATGATATATGAAGATATGGATACAAAGCAAGTCATGTATGATCATGCGATAAATTGTGTATCGTTTTCATACGATGATGATTACATTACGGATGGATTAGAGGTAAATGTCGGTCATGGAGTCTCTGCCTGTGAACTAAAAATGGATTATGAAGAAAAGAGTGACGATGAAGATGAGGAAGGCTGTTTATTTTACTCCTATGCTTCTTTTGTAGATGTTGGAAATAAACGTTACAGTGTGTTAGGCGTTACTTTTAAAATGAAGTTTCAGAGCAGTGACAAGAGTCCTTACAAAAAGACGTCAGCACAATATGTAGAATTGTCAAAAAGCAAATTAAAAATCGCAAAAGGTTTTTCGAAAAAAATAAAGGTTGTTTATGACCACCGTTCAGAGTATAAACCTCGCTCTTTAAAATGGACGTCTTCGAATAAAAAAATAGCAACTGTGAATTCGTCCGGAAAAGTTACTGCGAAAAAGCCGGGGAAATGCACAATTACATGCAAATTGCCGAATGGCAGGAAAGCAAAATGCAAAATTACAGTCGTGAAAAATGAATATAAAGGGAAGTCGCTGTCTAAATGCAATGCACATGGGGGAAGATATGGAAACATTCATTTTGAGGTAAACAAAGCATACTATAAGGGAAATCAGTTTGTGTTAAAATGCGTAGTGATGAATACACGAATATTCAGAGCAAACAAATTTGATTGGGTTACCATATCTGCCAAAGATACTTATGGGCATGTGATTGCAAAGAAAAAATTTGAGAATGTGCCGATAGACTTAGACGCATATGGAAAAAAATATATTACATTCACGTTTCCGAAGAGTGATGTAAAGAAAAAACGTGAACTGTATCAGGGAGTATGGATAAACACAGATTATGTTTATTGGTATTCATACTAGTAGACATAGAACAGATTGAGGTAATCTGCTTGAATGGCGTAGTCTGCGAGCCTTGACTTTCTGAAAGGCGGGTGTTAAAATCATTTCAATAAGTAGAATAAATAATCGCGTCTGGCAGGCCGAAAGGCGCCGGACGAGGAAAGTCCGGGCTTCACAGGGCAGGATGCCGGATAACGTCCGGTGGAGGCGACTCCAAGGATAGTGCAACAGAAATGAACCGCCCGGCATGACCGGGTAAGGGTGGAAGGGCAGTGTAAGAGACTACCGCCCTCCTGGTAACAGGAGGGGCATATGTAAACCCCATCCGAAGCAAGACCGAGAAAAAGCATATGGCGGCCCGTCAGCTTTAGGTAGGTCGCTTGAATCCGGCGGCGACGCCGGATCTAGATAGATGATTATTCACGACATAACCCGGCTTATCGTTCTGCTTATTGAAAAGCCCCGCACGGTTTCTATGCGGGGCTTTTCTCTATATACGGAGACGTTTCCGGCTGTATTTTTCTTCGCAGTATTTGCAGCGGTAAACTTCTTTTTCCGGATCGGCAAGGAAAAAGGCATGTGTCAGCCCCTGCTCAATCGAAGAAATGCAGCGGGGATTTTTGCATTTGATGATATTGATAAGCTGTTTGGGAAGCTCCAGCACCTTTTTCTCGACAATCGTTGAATTTTCAATAATATTGACCGTGATGGTGTGATCGATAAATCCTAGGATTTCCAAATCCAGCGCGTCGATCGGACATTCGATTTTAATGATATCTTTCTTTCCCATTTTATTGCTGCGGGCATTTTTGATGATGGCTACGCAGCAGTCCATTTTATCCAGTTTCAGGTATTTATATATGGACATGCTTTTTCCCGCAGGGATGTGGTCGAGAACCACGCCTTCGTTTAACTGGTCGATATTTAACATACTTACCTCCTATGCCGCGGATCTTGCGGCCGTTTTGTCTTAGCCTTTGAGTTCCAGAAGTGTGAGGATCAGAGCCATGCGGACATACACGCCATACTGTACCTGTTTAAAATAAACGGCTCTCGGATCGGCGTCTACTTCTACGGCAATTTCATTCACACGTGGGAGTGGATGAAGAACCAGCATATCCGGGCGTGCCAGGCTCATCTTTGCATTGTCCAGAATGTAGAAATCTTTCATGCGCACATAGTCTTCTTCATTGAAAAAGCGCTCCTGCTGAACTCTTGTCATGTACAGGATGTCAAGCTCCGGCATGACTTCCTCCAGGCGTTCTACCTCTTTATATTCATATCCGTTTTTCTTGATAACATCTTCCCGGACATAACCCGGAAGTTTCAGTTCCTCAGGGGAAATCAGGATAAATTTCACGTTTTCATAGCGGACGAGGGCATTAATCAGGGAATGTACAGTGCGGCCGAACTTTAAGTCGCCGCAGAGACCGATGGTGATATTGTCCAGGCGCCCCTTCAGGGAGCGGATAGTCATCAGGTCTGTCAAGGTCTGGGTGGGGTGCTGGTGGCCGCCGTCGCCCGCGTTGATGACGGGGATGGAGGAGTGCATGGACGCTACCATCGGAGCCCCTTCTTTTGGATGGCGCATGGCACAGATATCTGCATAGCAGGAAATCATGCGGATCGTGTCGGCTACGCTTTCACCTTTTGAGGCGGAGCTGGAAGCGGCCGAAGAAAAACCAAGCACATTACCGCCCAGATTCATCATCGCTGCTTCAAAGCTGAGTCTGGTTCGTGTGCTTGGTTCATAAAAAATAGTAGCAAGTTTTTTACCGTCGCAGATATGCGCGTACTTTTCAGGGCTGGCCTCAATGTCACGGGCGAGGTCGAGAAGCTGTGCAACTTCTTCCACGCTGAAGTCTAAGGGACTCATCAAATGTCTCATAGTAATCTCCTTTGGTATGAAATAAGCTAAATTTTACTTTCACCATATCATATACCAAACGGAATAGAAATTCAAGAGAAAATTGTGTGTTGATTCTGCGGTTTATTTTGCGGTAGTTTTTTCAAAAAACAGTCCGGCAAGAAACCAGAGAGGGTAGTAGTCCAGGCGTATGACACCTTTATAGTTGAAGCGGCAGCCCGAATAGTTCCAGGGGCAGATACCGCGCTTTTTGAGAAAGCTTCCGGTAAGAAATTCTACTGTGAAGATGGCAAAGGCATAGACGGTGCCGCGAACCCATACACAGCGGTCTTTTAGAAGACCGACAAGGGCGGGGAAAAAAGAAGCCATTCCGTAAATAGGAAACATCCATATAGAAGAGCGCCCGAAAAGTTTCATTTCCCGTCTTCGGAAGGCCAAAAATCCTGTCCAGAGCAGTTCCATGCACCAGCCGTAAATACCGCATTTCATAAAATTATTCTTCATATGGACAAGTATGCGCATCTTGCGGCGGGATTATTCATGGGATATTTTGAAAATACCCCTTTACGCCCACCGTATTTTGTTATATACTTTAGGGACAATATCTTGTTGGATAAAGAAGTGAAATGACAAATACAACACTAAATATGGTGAGGAGGATACAAGGATGTATGTAATTAAAAAAGACGGCACCCGGGAAGAATTTAATGTGGACAAGATTATTGCGGCGGTGAATAAGTCGGCGGCGAGGATTCTGTATAAATTTTCAGAGGATGAGATAGAGTTTCTGTGCAGGTCCGCAAAGGAAAAAGCAGAGTCCCTTGGAAAGGCGGGTATTACGATTCCTGAAATGCACAACATTGTGGAGGGAGCTTTAGATAAGGTAAATCCGGCGGTGGCAAAGAGCTACCGGGATTACAGGAATTACAAGCAGGATTTTATCCATATGATGGATGATGTGTATACGAAGAGCCAGTCTATCCGTTATATCGGGGATAAGAGCAATGCCAATACAGACAGCGCTTTAGTGGCTACGAAGCGGAGCCTGATTTTCAATGAGCTGAATAAAGAGCTGTACCGGAAATTTTTTATGACACGGGATGAACGCCAAGCGTGCAAAGACGGTTATATTTATATCCATGACCAGTCTGCAAGGCTGGATACGATGAACTGCTGTCTGTTTGATGTGGCGACAGTCCTGAAAGACGGCTTTGAGATGGGGAATGTATGGTACAATGAGCCAAAGACGCTGGATACGGCGTTTGATGTAATGGGAGATATCATTCTGAGTACGGCGGCGCAGCAGTACGGCGGCTTTACGGTGCCGGAGGTAGATAAGGTGCTGGCGCCCTATGCGGAAAAGAGTTACCGGAAATATAAAGAAGAATTCCTCAAATACGGGGATGCCTCCTGGGAAGGTTATGCCGAGAAGGCTGAAACGTATGCCATGGATAAGGTGAGGCGCGACTTTGAACAAGGCTGGCAGGGGATTGAGTACAAGCTGAATACCGTCGGTTCTTCCAGGGGGGATTATCCGTTTGTAACGGTTACCCTGGGGCTTGGCACAGAGCGTTTTGAGAAAATGGCAAGCGTATCCCTGCTTGACGTTCACCAGAAGGGGCAGGGGAAGCCGGGAAACCGTAAGCCGGTGCTGTTTCCGAAAATTGTCTTTTTGTATGACGAAAACATTCATGGCGCGGGAAAAGAGTGTGAGGACGTGTTCGAGGCAGGAATCCGCTGTTCTGCAAAAACAATGTATCCGGACTGGTTGTCTATGTCCGGGAAGGGATATATTTCCAGTATGTATAAGCGTTACGGGAAAGTAATCAGCCCTATGGGATGCCGAGCGTTTTTGAGCCCCTGGTATGAGAGAGGCGGCATGTATCCGGCAGACCAGAATGACAAGCCCATATTTGTGGGACGTTTTAATGTGGGTGCGGTAAGCCTTCATCTGCCGATGATTCTGGCAAAGGCCCGTTCTGAGAGCCGGGATTTCTATGAAGTGTTGGATTATTATCTGGAAATGATCCGCAACCTGCATATCCGTACCTATGAATATCTGGGGAATATGAGAGCTTCTACAAATCCGCTGGCTTACTGTGAGGGCGGGTTTTACGGAGGGCGCTTGAACCCCCATGACCGTATCAAACCGCTGCTGAAGCCTATGACGTCCTCCTTTGGGATTACGGCGCTAAACGAGCTGCAGGAGCTGTACAATGGAAAATCCATCGCAGAGGACGGGGAATTTGCGCTTGAGGTTATGGAATATATCAATAAGAAAGTCACGGAATTTAAAGAGGCGGACGGCTGGCTGTATGCAATTTACGGAACCCCGGCGGAGAGCCTGTGCGGACTTCAGGTAGAGCAGTTCCGCAAAATGTACGGCATTGTGGAAAATGTTTCGGACAGACCTTATGTGAGCAACAGCTTCCACTGTCATGTGACGGAGGATATCACGCCGATTGAGAAGCAGGATTTGGAAGGAAGATTCTGGGAGCTGTGCAACGGCGGGAAAATCCAGTATGTCCGCTATCCTATCAGCTACAATATTGAAGCAATTAAAAGCCTGATCCGCCGGGCGATGGATTTGGGGTATTATGAAGGGGTGAATCTGTCCCTGGCTTACTGTGACGACTGTGGACATGAGGAGCTGGAGATGGATGTGTGCCCGAAATGCGGTTCCAGGAACCTGACGAAAATAGACCGCATGAACGGCTATCTGTCATACAGCCGCGTGCATGGAGATACCCGGCTGAATGATGCGAAGATGGCGGAAATCGCGGAGAGGAAGTCCATGTAGCCGGTTGGCAGTTTATAGAACAAGGCGAAGGCATGGAAAATAAAAAATCTTAAAAAATTCAATATAGTATATTCTGAGAAACAGTGGTATAATCCTTTTCGTAGTTAGCACTGCTATCAGAAACGATAGAAGCGATATGGATAGAAAATATCTTTATCGCTTCTTGCAGTTACATAAAGAGAGGAAGAATATGGAAGAGCAGTTGAGCAGAACGGCGCTTTTGCTGGGGGAAGAAGCCCTGGCAAAGCTAAAAGGCAGCCGGGTGGCGGTGTTTGGTATCGGGGGCGTGGGCGGTTATGTTGTGGAAGCGCTGGCGCGGTGCGGCGTGGGGACTTTGGATCTGATTGACAAGGATGTGGTGTCAGAGTCTAATATTAACCGGCAGATTATTGCCTTGCATTCAACCGTGGGCAGGGCCAAAGTCGAGGTTATGAAAGAGCGCATCCAGGATATCAATCCGGAAGTCCGGGTAAATGCCTGTGAATGCTTTTTTCTCCCTGAAAATGCAGATGAATTTGACTTTACAGTATATGACTATGTGGTGGACGCAGTGGACACTGTGACGGCGAAGCTGGAGATTATTCTTCGGGCAGAAGCGGCGGGAACGCCTGTCATTAGCAGCATGGGGGCGGGAAACAAGCTGGATCCCGGCAGATTTGAGATTGCCGACATTTACCAGACCTCAGTCTGCCCTCTGGCAAAGGTGATGCGGAAAGAGCTGAGGAACAGGGGAATAAAAAAGCTAAAAGTTGTCTATTCGAAAGAAGTGCCGTGCAGGCCGGCCAGGACAGTAACCGAAGGGAGCCGCAGGGCTCTGCCGGGGAGTATTTCTTTTGTGCCCTCTGCGGCAGGACTGGTTCTGGCGGGGGAAGTTATCAGGGATTTGGCAGGCATTTGATGTGTGGAGGATGAGATGAAGATTATAATTGTAGGCTGCGGAAAAGTGGGGGATGCCCTTGCAGACCAGCTGAGTGCGGAAGGAAATGACGTGACGGTGGTGGACAGACGCTACGCGGCAGTGGAGGCATTGTCCAATGAGTATGATATTATGGGAATCGTGGGGAGCGGCACCGATCATAGTGTGCTGGAGGAAGCGGGGGTTGAAAAAGCCGATTTGCTGATTGCAGTAACGGGGTCCGACGAGCTGAACCTGCTGTGCTGCCTCATAGCGAAAAAGGCGGGAAACTGCCAGACGATTGCCAGGGTGAGAAATCCGGAATTTAACCGGGAAATCGCTTATATTCAGGAAGAGCTGGGACTTGCGCTGGTTATTAATCCGGAGTTTGCCGCGTCGGTTGAGATTGCGCGGATTCTGCGGTTCCCGTCGGCGATTGAAATTTCCCCATTTGCCAAAGGCAGGGCGGAAGTGCTGAAATTCCGTGTGCCGGAGAGTTCGGTGCTTGACCATATGATGGTGAGTGAGATTACCACAAAACTGCACTGTAACGAAGTTTTGGTATGTACAGTGGAGCGGGGGGACGAAGCGATTATTCCGGACGGTAATTTCATGATGCGTGAGAAGGATGTGGTTTCTATTGTAGCATCGCCTAAGCGGGCAAGCCAGTTTTTTAAGAAAATCAAAGTACAGACGAACCAGGTAAAGGACGCCCTGATCATTGGAGGGGGAAAAGTGTCGTTTTATCTGGCGAAACAGCTTTTGTCTATGGGGATTGATGTAAAAATCATAGAGAAAGATCGGGAGAGGTGTGAAAAGCTGAGCGAGCTTCTTCCGCGGGCGACAATTATCTGCGGGGACGGGGTAGACCAGGCGCTTTTGATGGAAGAAGGGCTGATGAAGTCGGATTCACTGGTGACGCTTATGAATATGGACGAGGAGAATATTTTGCTTTCCCTGTTTGCGCGGAACAAGCGCAATAAGATGAAAATCATCACAAAAATTAACAGCATTACTTTTGATGAAGTTATCAATAAATTGGATTTGGACAGCATTATTTATCCGAAATATGTGACGGCGGAGCATATCGTCAGGTTTGTGCGAGCCATGAAGAATTCCATTGGCAGCAATGTAGAGACGCTGCATCATCTGGTAGGAAATAAGGTGGAGGCGCTGGAGTTCTGCATCCGTGAGAATGCGCCGGTACTGAATATCCCGCTGGAAAAACTGCGTTTGAAAGAGGGGCTTTTGATTGGCTGTATTAACCGCAGCGGGACGATTATTACTCCTAAAGGACAGGATATGCTTATGATGGGAGATACGGTCGTAGTGATTACCACAAATAAAGGACTGAATGATATCAGTGATATTCTGAAGGAGTGAAAGAGTTTGCGATATGAATTACGGAATGATTGTATATATGCTGGGGTGGATTTGTCTTTTTGAGGCAATGTTTATGGCGCTTCCGCTTATGGTGGCAGTCATTTATCAGGAACCGGCGGGCTGGGCATATCTTATGGTTTTGGTTTTGTGTGCCGTGCTGGGGCTGCTGTTGACAAGGCGGAAAGTGAAAAACAGGAAGATTTACGGGAGGGACGGGCTGGTTATCGTAGCCTTTTGCTGGATTGTACTCAGTATTTTCGGGGCGGCGCCTTTCGTGATTTCCGGCGATATCCCGTCCTTTACAGACGCGCTTTTTGAGACAATTTCCGGATTTACTACCACAGGCTCCAGCATACTTAACGATGTGGAGGCGCTTTCCCGTGCAAACCTGTTCTGGAGAAGCTTTACTCACTGGATAGGGGGGATGGGAGTATTAGTATTTATTTTGGCGCTTCTGCCCATCAAGGCAGGAGGGGCGGGGATGTATATTATGCGTGCGGAAAGCCCCGGACCCAGAGTGCGTAAACTGGTGCCGAAAATCAAGACGACGGCAATGATTTTGTATGCCATTTATTTTGGAATGACAGTGCTGCAGATTATCCTGATGCTGCTGGCGGGAACGCCTTTATTTGACGCTATGGTATTAAGCTTTGGCTCTGCGGGCACAGGAGGCTTTGCTATTAAGAATGACGGGCTGGCAAGTTATACGAATCTGCAGCAGGCAATTGTGACAGTGGCGATGATTTTATTTGGAGTAAATTTCAATTTTTACTACTTGCTGCTGCGGCGGAAACCGCGGCAGGCTTTGGCGTGTACAGAGGTATGGGCATATCTGGGAATTATTGCTGCGTCGATTTTGGTGATTACTATACAGGTGCTGCCCGGGTTTGAGACGGTGTACCAGGCGTTCCATCATACGGCGTTCCAGGTCAGCTCTATCATTACGACCACCGGGTATTCTACGGCAGACTTTAATGAGTGGAATGCACTGTCAAAGACCATATTAGTATTGATTATGTTTGTGGGTGCATGTGCAGGAAGCACGGGCGGCGGCATTAAAGTGTCCAGAATTATTATTTTGCTTAAGGGCGTCCGCAAAGAAGTAATGAGGGTGTGCCATCCCCGCAGTATCAAAAAAGTAAAAATGGATGGGCATTCGCTGGAGCATGAGGCGGTACACTCCGTATATGCTTTTGTCATCATTTATATATGCATTTTTGTGGTTTCTCTGTTGGTTATTACGTTGGATGAGAAAGATTTGGTGACAAATTTTACGGCGGTGGCGGCAACCATTAATAATATTGGACCGGGACTGAACATTGTCGGACCTGCCGGGAATTTCAGCAGCTTTTCGGATTTGTCCAAGTTTGTGCTGATGTTCGATATGTTGGCTGGGCGATTGGAACTGCTGCCCCTGCTGGTGCTGTTCGTGCCGTCTACATGGAAAAAGTAAATTCGTTATAAAAAAGGTTTTAAGGGGCGAGAGAGATGTATGGAGAGTGCCATGCCCATATTTTTATGAATGGGTATCACTACAGGAAAGCAGTAGAACTGCACAAAAATCACATTAATGAACAAAATATCCGTGAGTGGTTTACGGAATATGAAAAGCGAGGCGTTGCTTTCATCCGGGATGGGGGCGATGCCCTTGGCGTGTCTGCGTATGCCAGGCAGATTGCCGGAGAGTATGGAATTACTTACTGCACTCCGCTCTTTGCCATTCATAAAAATGGACATTATGGAGGAATTGTGGGGGTTGGCTTTGATACCATGAGGGAATACCGGGGGCTGGTGGCAGAGGTAAAACGCAGAAAAGGCGATTTTATTAAAATAATGGCAGCGGGGATTATGGATTTTAATCAGTTTGGCGTTATTACAGGCGAGCCTCTGGGACAGAGCGAAATCAGAGAGATGATACATATTGCCCATGAAGAGGGGTTTGCCGTGATGGTTCATGGAAACACGGCGCAGGCAGTGCGGGACGCGGCGTTTGCCGGGGCAGACAGCATAGAGCATGGGAATTATCTTGACAGGGACTGCATCCAGGCGCTGGCAGACAGCGGGACCGTGTGGGTTCCCACGCTGTCTACGATACGGAACTTAATCGGATGCGGACGGTTTCCGGATGAGGAACTGAAAAAAATCTATGACTCTGCGGCGGAGAATCTGCGAAGGGCATATGATACGGGAGTTATGCTGGCTTTGGGGAGCGATGCAGGCGCTTACCGAGTGCCTCATGGACAGGGAATCGAAGATGAATTCGCAGCTTTTAAGGAAATCCTGGGAGACAGCACAGAGCTGCGGGAACGGCTGGAACAAGGGGAAGCAAGGATTCGGGAAAAATTTGTTTACGGGAGGAGAAAGACAAAATGAAGAAAATACAGATGAAGAATTCTTTCTTGCTGCTGCTGACAGCTGCGATTTGGGGCGTGGCGTTCGTGGCGCAGAGCGTGGGGATGGAGTATGTGGAACCATTTACCTTTAATGCCGTAAGAAGCATTATCGGCGGCCTGGTGCTGATACCATGTATCTGGTTTCTGGACAGAAAAAAGCCCAGACAGGAAAAGACGTCCCAAATGCGGAAGCAGGAATGGAAAATGCTGCTGGCAGGAGGCGTCTGCTGTGGCGTCTGCCTGTTTGCTGCCAGTAATTTCCAGCAATTTGGCATCCGTTATACCACGGTTGGGAAAGCAGGATTTATTACAGCGTGTTATATCGTTATCGTTCCGGTGATAGGGATTTTTCTGAAGAAAGCATGTGGAAGGCTTTTGTGGGTATCCGTAGCAATGGCAGTCGTGGGATTGTATTTTCTGTGCATGACAGAGACACTGACGATTGGGAAAGGAGATTTCCTGGTATTTATCTGTGCCTTGCTGTTTTCCCTGCATATTCTGGTGATAGATTATTTTTCACCCCGGACGGATGGGGTAAAGATGTCCTGCATCCAATTTTTTGTGTGCGGAATCCTTTCCGGGGTGGCTATGCTTTTCACAGAAGAGCCGCATCTTACAGACATTTTTGCAGCGTGGATACCGATTCTGTATGCGGGCGTTATGTCATGCGGTGTGGCTTATACCCTGCAGATCGTAGGACAGAAGGGGATGAATCCTACGGTAGCTTCCCTGATACTGAGCCTGGAATCCTGCATTTCCGTACTGGCTGGCTGGCTCATCCTGGGGCAGAAGCTTAGCGTTCGTGAATTGAGTGGCTGTTTGATTATGTTCGGGGCGATTATCTTGGCGCAGCTGCCCGGAAAACAGGAGAAAAGCAGTACTGATTTGTAAAAAGATTATTTGAAACAAAGAGGACAATAATGAAAGGAGCATTTGGCTGGCGTGCTCCAAGAATTTCTTGCAAATCGCAGGAAAACTTAGTACAATACTTACAGTTCGCTGAATTACAGCGGTCAGATTACAGACAGAGGTAAAGTATATGGGGATTTCCGTTAAGCTGGAGGTGTTTGAAGGGCCTTTGGATTTGCTGCTGCATTTGATTGATAAGAATAAAGTAAATATTTATGATATCCCCATTGTGGAAATTACAAGGCAGTATATGGAGTACATCCAGGAAATGACACGCCGGGATTTGAACGTGATGAGTGAATTTCTGGTGATGGCAGCTACGCTCCTGGATATTAAATCTAAAATGCTTCTTCCAAAGGAAGTGAATGAAGAGGGGGAAGAGGAAGATCCCAGGCAGGAGCTGGTGGAGAAGCTGCTGGAATATAAGCTTTACAAATATATGTCTTACGAACTGAGGGAAAAGCAGCAAGATGCTTCTTTTGCGATGTATAAGCCACCTACAATACCGAAAGAAGTAAGTGCATATCGGCCGGAAGTAAAAGTAGAAGAATTGCTTGACGGTATTACGCTCCAAAGGATGCATGGCATTTTTAAGGATATCATGCGGCGGCAGAAGGATAGGGTAGACCCCGTGCGCAGCAGTTTTGGGACGCTGGAGAAGGAAGAGGTAGATATGGACGCTACCTGGGAGCGGGTGGAGGCTTATATCGCAGAGCATGGAACCTGTGATTTCCGCGCGCTGTTGGAAAGAGGGCGCACAAAGATGCAGATCGTTGTCACGTTCCTGGTGATTCTGGAACTGATGAAAATCGGCCGGATTACGATTTCCCAGGAAGGGACATTCGGGGATATTTTTATTACGGCGGCTGGAAGAGAGGGATAAGAGTGGAACGGAAAAAGACGGAAGCGGCGATTGAGGCGATTTTGTTTACTATGGGAGATTCCGTGGAGTTACAGAAAATCGCAAAGGCAGTGGGACATGATGAGGAAACGACCCGGAAAATCCTGCGTGCTATGGCAGATAACTATCAGGCGGAAGACAGAGGGATTCAGATTATAGAGTTGGAAGATTCTTTCCAGCTGTGTACAAAGAAGGAAATGTACGAGTATCTGATACAGGTAGCAAAGCAGCCGAAGAAAGCCGTACTTACCGATGTAGCGTTGGAAACACTTTCTATTATCGCCTATAAGCAGCCGATTACGAAAGCGGAGATTGAAAAAATCAGGGGTGTAAAAAGCGACCATGCGGTAAATAAACTGGTAGAATATAACCTGGTGGCGGAGCTGGGACGCATGGACGCGCCGGGAAAGCCGATTCTGTTCGGAACTACAGAGGAGTTTTTAAGGAATTTCGGCGTGCAGTCTCTGGATGAGCTGCCGGTTCCGAATCCAGTCCGGGTTGAGGACTTTAAGGCAGAAGCGGAGGAAGAGATCCAGCTGAGGTTAAATATATAATAAGTCACATAATATAAGGAGTCAGTAAGATGCCCACCACGTATACACATGATTTATTTGGAAAAGCGGTGTTTCAGAAATTGCCAGAAGAGATACGGAAGATTATACACAGAAATAAGACGGAATATCTTATCGGGCTGCATGGTCCGGATATCCTGTTTTATTACCGGCCATTTCATAGAAATGAAGTAAATCAGACAGGACACCGGATGCATGAAGAGATTGCAGCCGATTTTTTCCGGCACTGTAAACGTGAATATCTTGCTTCCGGAGAGGAAGGGATACTCTCGTATACGCTGGGGTTTATCTGCCATTATATGCTGGACAGCAGCTGCCACCCGTATATTTACAGCTATACAGAGCGGACAGGCGCCAGCCATGCGGAGATTGAGACGGAGCTGGATCGTGCTTTTATGGAAAAGAATGAGAAGAACCCATTTTGTTACCGGCCGGCCCGGGGCATTCATCCGGATAAGAAAGCAGAAAGAACGATTGCCGCAGTGTTTGAGGGAATCAGTGAAAAGCAGATTCACAAAACGCTGCGGGGGATGAAATTTTATACAGGGGTTTTGGTATGCCGTATGCCGTGGAAGCGGAAATTTATCTTGAGGTTTCTGAAACTTTTGGGTGTCTATGAGGAGACGCATGGAAGAGTTATGAGAAAGCAGCATTTTAATAAATGTGAGGAGAGTACCGGGGAGCTGATGCGCATGGTAAAATGCGCAGTGCCTGAGACGGTTACAGTTTTGGAAGAATTTTATGCCACTCTGGACGAGCCGGAGACAGTGAATTACCGTTTTTCCAGAAATTATAAGTAATCTTTAAGGGTGCGCATGGACGGGCAGAAAGCTGCATATACTGTCCAAAAAAAGGATGGATATGGATGTGAAAAAGACAGTAGCTGCAGTAATTATTATATGTGTATTAGTGATGAATGTTCGGATGGAGGTATTTGCCGCACCCGAAGAGCTATACGCCCAATCGGCGGTTCTGATGGACGCCGATTCCGGGCGTGTTTTGTTTGAGAAAAACGGGATGGAACAGAGACCGATGGCGAGTACTACGAAAATACTGACCTGTATCCTGGTGCTGGAGAAGGCAGGGCTAGGGGAGACCGCGGAAGTATCCCGGAATGCGGCATCCCAGCCGAAGGTGCACTTAGGGGTGCGTGCGGGGGAGAAGTATTATGTGCAGGACCTTTTGTATTCTCTGATGCTGGAGAGCCACAATGATGCGGCGGTAATCCTGGCTGAGCACGTAGGGGGGAGTCTGGAGGGATTTGCTGCGCTGATGAATGAAAAAGCGAAGGAAATCGGATGTGCGGATTCTCATTTTATTACGCCAAACGGCCTGGATGCAGAGGACGAAGAAGGAGCCCATTCTACAACAGCGGCAGATTTAGCAAAGATTATGCGTTATTGTATTACGCTTTCGCCAAAGAAAGCAGAGTTTCTGGAGATTACCAGGACATCGTCACGGGCATTTTCGGATGTAGAAGGAAAGAGGAGCTTTTCCTGCGTGAACCACAATGCGTTTTTAGGGATGATGGATGGGGCTCTCTCAGGTAAAACAGGATTTACAGGGAAAGCAGGTTACTGCTATGTGGGCGCGCTTACGCGGGACGGGAAGACTTTTATTGTTGCTTTGCTTGCCTGCGGCTGGCCGAACAACAAGACCTATAAGTGGAAAGATACCAGGAAATTGATGGAGTATGGGTTGAAAAATTATGAATACAGAAATGTATGGGAGGATATACAGGTAGAAAGGATTCCGGTGGAAAACGGGATTCCGGAGAGCGGGGAGTTGTGGGATACCGCATATACGGAGGCGGAAATCGAGGGGAAAGAAGAAGTAAGGCTTCTTCTCAGGAAAGATGAGAAGGTTTCAGTGGAAGTTGAAAAGGCAGAGCAGCTTGCCGCCCCGATAGAAGCAGGACAGCAGGTGGGGACAGTGCGCTACTATCTGGGGGATGGACTGATAAGAGAATTTCCTATAAAAGTACGGAATTCCGTCAGGGAAATTGATATGTCCTGGTGTGCAGAGAAAATAGTAGAGAAACTATGTATGTAAGGGTCTGAAAATTGGAAAAGCAGCAGAAAAAGAATCCAGCCCATTTAAAGTTTGCTGATCGCAAAGGGCTGGATTCTCTGGCTGAATTTACGCATTTTCACGGACTTTGCAGCAGGTGCAAAGCCCTGGGATGAACTGTTACCCGGCTTCCGTGGAAATTAGACAAAAAGCTTGATATTTTTGCCAAAACAAGATACAATTACAATCGGCAGAGATTTTGAAATGTTTAAATAGAAAAATGGAGGGCTGAATAATGGGTAATACAGCACAAAGCTTAGCAAGTAGAAGAATTGCCGCTTTACTTGATGAGAACAGTTTTGTTGAAATCGGCGGACGTGTTTCTGCCAGAAGCACTGATTTCAACATGCAGCAGGCAGAGACTCCGACAGACGGCGTTATCACCGGATATGGCGTGATTGATGGAAATCTGGTTTATGTTTACAGCCAGGATGCATCCGTGCTGGGCGGTACGATTGGAGAAATGCATGCGAAGAAAATCACCGCAATCTATGATATGGCAATGAAAATGGGCGCTCCGGTCATTGGACTGGTGGACTGCGCAGGACTCAGGCTTCAGGAGGCAACAGACGCCCTGAACGGGTTTGGCGAGATTTATATGAAGCAGACGCTTGCTTCCGGCGTGGTTCCGCAGATTACGGCTGTACTGGGAACATGCGGCGGCGGTCTGGCTGTTTCAGGAGCGCTTACGGATTTTGTGTTTATGGAAAATAAGAAAGCGAAATTATTCGTGAATTCTCCGAATGCGTTGGATGGGAATGAGGTTTCCAGGTGCGATACTGCTTCTGCAAAGTTCCAGAGTGAAGAGGCAGGCGCGGTGGATTTCACAGGGACAGAAGACGAAGTCCTGGCGGGAATCCGGCAGCTGGTATGCATGCTTCCGGCAAACAATGAGGATGACGCGTCTTATGAAGAGTGCACAGACGATTTGAACCGGGTATGCAAGGATCTGGCAAACGCAGCGGGAGATACATCAATCCTCCTTTCGAATATTGCAGATGATTCCGTGTTTGTGGAAACACAGGCGGATTTTGCGAAAGAAATGGTTACTGGTTTTGTGAGAATGAACGGCATGACGGTAGGCGTGGTAGCAAACCGTACAGAGGTTTATGGCGAGGACGGAGGCAAGACGGCAGAGTTTGACGCAGTACTTACTACAAAAGGCGCACGGAAGGCAGCAAAACTTGTGAGGTTCTGTGACGCGTTTGAGATTCCGGTAGTTTCTTTCACAAATGTGAAAGGCTTTAAAGCAGACAAGCATTCCGAGAGAGGGATAGCAAAGGCAGCGGCAGAACTGACCTATGCGTTCGCAAATGCTACGGTTCCGAAGGTAAATGTGGTTATCGGCGCGGCTTACGGAAGCGCTTATGTGACGATGAACAGCAAAGCTATCGGAGCAGACATGACATTTGCATGGCCCACGGCAGAAATCGGAATGATGGATGCAAGGTCTGCAGCGAAAATTATGTATCCGGATGCGGATGCGGCAGTTTTGAATGAGAAAGCAGCAGAATATGCCGGTCTGCAGTCAAATGTGACGTCTGCTGCAAAGCACGGATATGTAGATACAATCATTGAGGCAGAGGATACCAGGAAATATGTGATTGGGGCCCTGGAAATGTTATTCACAAAGAGAGAAGATCGTCCGGCAAAAAAACATGGCACGGTTTAAGCGAGGTGAATAATGATGAAGCGAAAAATAAAAGGATTATGGATGGCGCTCTGCATGGTGCTTGCGGTTGCGGCGCTGACAGGCTGCAGTTCAGAGACGGAGCTCAAAGACAGCGTAACTACACTTTCAGATGAACAGGTGGAGAGTTATAAGACTTCGGCGGCTCAGACGGTACAGACAGTAGCGGCATTTGATGATGAGCAGATTGAGCAGTTTTTAAGCCAGCAGGTAGATGAGTTCAGCTCATCCGCAGTGGAGTCCTGGAAGGGAAGCAAGGGCGAGCTTGGCGCTTTCAAGGAGATTACCGCTCAGTCCGTGGAAGAGGACGGAAGCCAGATTATTATTACATCCCTGGCTGAGTTTGAGAAAGCCCAGGCGACAGTGGAACTGATTCTGGACGTTTCGACCGGAATGGAGCAGGCGAAGAGCATGAGCTTCAACGTGAACTACTCCATGGCAGAAACGATGAAGATGGCAGGGCTGAATACCCTGATGGGAATTGGTATTGTATTTTGTATGCTGGTATTCTTGAGCTTACTGATTGCACAGTTTAAGCATATTGCGAAGCTGGAGGCAAAATTCACAGGGACGAAAGAAGAGAAGAAAGCAGCTCCGATATCTGTTCCGGCAGCGGCAGAGGAGCCGGAAGAGCTTGTGGACGACGGAGAACTGGTAGCAGTCATCGCGGCAGCGATTGCCGCATCCGAAAATACGTCTACAGACAGCTTTACGGTGCGTTCGATTAGAAAATCAAATGTTAGAAGATGGAAAAGAGCATAGTGATAGGAGGATATGGAAATGAAAAATTATACAATTACGGTAAACGGAACCGCTTATGATGTAACTGTAGAAGAAGGAACAGGCTCAGGCGTTGTTCCGGCAGCAGCTCCAAAAGCAGCGCCAAAGGCAGCACCGGCAGCGGCTCCGAAGAAAGCAGCTCCGGCAGCAGGCGCAGGTGCGGTTAAAGTAGAGGCATCCGTTCCGGGTAAAGTATTCAAGATAGAAGCAAGCGTGGGACAGAGCGTGAAAGCCGGGGATAACATTATCATTCTGGAAGCTATGAAGATGGAAATCCCTGTAGTAGCTCCGCAGGACGGAACTGTGGCAAGTATTGATGTATCGGCAGGAGATGCAGTAGAATCTGGTGACACATTAGCAACGATGAACTAATATTGGAGGTAGAGACATGTCATACGTTACAGACACGTTGTCGAACCTACTCCATCAAACGGCATTCTTCAACCTGACCTGGGGCAACTATCTGATGATTGCAGTTGCATGTGTGTTCTTATTCCTGGCTATCAAGAAAGGATTTGAACCGCTGCTCCTTGTACCAATTGCATTTGGTATGCTGCTGGTAAATATCTATCCTGATATTATGGCAAAGCCGGAAGATATGTCGAACGGCGTAGGCGGACTTTTACACTATTTTTATATACTGGATGAGTGGAGTATTCTTCCATCTCTGATTTTCATGGGCGTGGGCGCCATGACGGACTTTGGCCCGCTGATTGCGAACCCTGTCAGCTTCCTGATGGGTGCGGCGGCGCAGCTGGGAATTTATATGGCATACTTCCTGGCAATATTTATGGGCTTCAACGGCAAGGCGGCAGCGGCGATTTCTATTATCGGCGGCGCAGACGGCCCGACGTCTATTTTCCTTGCAGGCAAGCTGGGGCAGACGGGATTGATGGGACCGATTGCAGTAGCGGCATATTCTTACATGTCGCTGGTTCCGATTATCCAGCCTCCTATCATGAAACTTTTCACGACAGAGGAAGAGCGGAAAATCAAGATGGCGCAGCTTCGTCCGGTTTCGAAACTGGAGAAGATTTTATTCCCAATCATTATTACGATTGTGGTGTGTCTGATTCTTCCGACTACGGCTCCTCTCGTAGGTATGCTGATGCTGGGTAACCTGTTCCGTGAGAGCGGCGTTGTAAAGCAGCTGACAGAGACAGCTTCCAATGCGCTGATGTATATCGTTGTTATCCTGCTGGGTACTTCCGTAGGCGCATCTACCAGTGCAGAGGCATTCCTGAACATGGATACCATAAAAATCGTTGCGCTGGGTCTGGTAGCTTTTGCGTTTGGTACTGCAGGCGGCGTACTTTTTGGAAAGATTCTCTGCAAAGTTACCAAGGGTAAGATAAATCCGCTGATTGGTTCCGCAGGAGTGTCGGCCGTACCTATGGCGGCACGCGTTTCCCAGAAGGTTGGCGCCGAGGCAGACCCGACCAACTTCCTGCTGATGCACGCGATGGGACCGAACGTAGCAGGTGTTATCGGTACGGCAGTTGCGGCCGGTACTTTCATGGCCATCTTTGGCGTATAAATGAGGAGGTTTAGAAATGGCACAGAATAAGAAAAAACCGATTAAGATTACAGAGACAATCCTGCGTGATGCGCATCAGTCTTTGATTGCTACACGTATGACGACGGAGCAGATGCTTCCAATCGTTGATAAGATGGACAAAGTAGGCTACCATTCTGTAGAGTGCTGGGGCGGCGCTACATTCGATGCTTCCCTGCGTTTCCTGAAAGAAGACCCGTGGGAGAGGCTTCGTAAGTTCCGTGACGGCTTTAAGAACACAAAGCTTCAGATGCTTTTCCGTGGGCAGAATATCCTTGGATACCGTCCATATGCGGATGATGTGGTAGAGTATTTTGTACAGAAGTCTATAGCAAACGGAATTGATATTATCCGTATCTTTGACTGTATGAATGACCTCAGAAATCTGAAAACAGCCGTAACAGCTGCAAATAAGGAAAAAGGCCATGCACAGGTAGCGCTTTCTTATACGCTGGGTGACGCTTATACGATGGACTACTGGGTAGACATTGCAAAGAAGATTGAAGATATGGGTGCAAACTCGATCTGCTTTAAAGATATGGCAGGACTTCTGCTTCCGTATACAGCTACAGAGCTTATTTCTGCGATTAAGAAAGCAGTAAAGATTCCGGTACAGCTTCATACACATTATACGTCCGGCGTGGCTTCCATGACTTATCTGAAAGCTGTTGAGGCCGGCGTGGATGTGATTGACACAGCTATGTCGCCGTTCGCACTGGGAACTTCCCAGCCGGCTACTGAGGTTATGGTGGAAACCTTTAAGGGAACACCGTATGATTCCGGTCTTGACCAGAATCTGCTGGCAGAAATCGCAGATTATTTCCGTCCTATCCGTGACGAAGCTCTGGAGAGCGGCCTTCTGAATCCGAAGAACATGGGCGTAAATATCAAGACCCTGCTGTATCAGGTACCGGGCGGTATGTTGTCAAACCTGACTTCACAGCTCAAAGAGCAGCATGCAGAGGATAAATATTATGATGTATTAGAGGAAGTGCCGAGAGTTCGTGCAGACCTTGGAGAGTGTCCTCTGGTTACACCGTCTTCCCAGATTGTGGGTACACAGGCGGTATTTAATGTAATTATGGGCGAGCGTTATAAGATGGTAACGAAAGAGACGAAGGATGTGCTCAGCGGAAAGTACGGTGCGACCATCAAACCTTTCAATCCAGAAGTGCAGAAGAGATGCATCGGTGATGTGAAGCCGATTACCTGCCGTCCGGCAGACTTGATTAAGCCGGAGCTGAAAACTATTGAGGCGGAAATGTCCCAGTGGAAAGAGCAGGATGAGGATGTCCTGTCCTATGCACTGTTCCCGCAGGTAGCGACAGAGTTTTTCAAGTATCGTGAAGCGCAGAAAACGAAAGTAGACCCTGCGGCGGCCGATACGAAGAATGGGGCTTATCCGGTTTAAAAAGATGAAAAAAAGAACCTTGTACTGTGATAATTTGCAGGCAGGGTTCTTTTTATATAACTATCGGATTCTTACATAGATTTTCCCGAAAACGGCTTACTAAAAAGTGCATTTGGCATAATCCCGGTTTGATGAGTATTATGGTAAGGCTATGTAAAAGATTTTTGAGATTCGTGAAAAGAGTTTATTGCAGGATATCCGGGCACGGTGTATCATTTTCAGCATCTTGAAGTATACGGCAGTAATGATTGACTATTTCTAAATCTATATTTAAACTAAGGGCAGTCTGCTCAGGGGAGTGCCCGTTATCCAAATGTTTCTGGATGAGGGAAGCCTGCTTCAAACCAGTTGTAAGTCCCTCAGCACGTCCTTCAGCAAGCCCCTGTTCATGAGCATAATCCCTTTCATTCTGGATGTGAAGTTCTTCGTCATATTCGTAAATTCCCACTTTCATTACCTCCGCTCGGTTTTTATAGAGAAAATCAGTCAGGATGCCGTCATGGATGCATTCTGTGACCGCCTGTTCCATCGCCTGTGCTAAAGGAAATTCTTTCCTGAGTTCCCTGACTTTACTTACAAAGATCATATAGTCCCGTAGGCTCCGGCATTTTTCCAT